>NZ_JBNHEQ010000249.1:0-45090 GCF_050016015.1 Dapis hubbardiae BLCC-M172 | reverse complement strand
CCATGGAACCTCTGAGGGCGACCATGGAACGTCTAAGGGCGACCATGGAACCTCTGAGGGCGACCATGGAACGTCTAAGGGCGACCATGGAACCTCTGAGGGCGACCATGGAACGTCTAAGGGCGACCATGGAACCTCTGAGGGCGACCATGGAACGTCTGAGGGCGACCATGGAACGTCTAAGGGCGACCATGGAACCTCTGAGGGCGAATGCCATTCGCCCCTACTAATGAAAAGCGCTGTAAATCTGCTTATTTTGAAGTATTGGCAAAAACTCCTAGTTTGGTAGGGGGTTTGGTGACCAAACCCCTACAAGATTTCAGCTACATTAAGTATGGCAACGAAAACGGTTCTAGAACAAAATAACCCTATCTATTCCAAATAAATCATCAATTGTTTGAATATTCTGAGTTAAGTTTAAATTAGCTCCATCCTCAATTATAGCAATAGTATCTCTCTCAATAGTATTATTCTCTATTGATATTGATTGGTGCTCAATCACTAAATTATTACCTAATGGGAAAAACTCAATGTTATCTCTGGAACTCTTAAATATCTCAATAGAATCACCCTCAAATTGGTTAAAGTCTACTATTGTTGCTTCACCTTCACCTAAATAGAAAGGTACCGCTCTTGGTATTAGAGCAGGAACTATAACTGTAGTAGTTCCTAATATAAACTCATTTACTCCAGGAGTACCAATAAGGCGATCAAACTCACCTATACCATCACTACGGAAATCTCTTTCAAAAAAATAATCTACTGCAACTCCTGTTATTTCCACAAAATTATTTTCTGCTCCCACAGGACTAACAATATCGCTGCCACTTGTTCCACTAAAAATAGCAGCACGATTTTCATTGATACCAAAGTTGAGATAATGTTCTAAACCAGAACCAATGAATCCGTTATTGACTGCTTCAGCAACACCAGGATTATTTGCTAAATATTCGCCTTCGACAAAAGATACTTCTAGAGGTAGAGGTTCATCAGTTGGAGGTTGTTGGGAACCAAAGCGGAAGTTACTACTATCCAAAAGTAGCTCGTTAGTAACAGGATCGACAGCATTCTCCACCACAGCTAATGTTGTTCCTGTAGTGCTACGAGCAATAATGGATGCTTCGGTTTGTCCTGGTACAAAACCAATGGAGTAATTTCTAATAAATGAATTATTCTCTTTACCCAATTGGATAATGTCAACATTGGGGTCAAAGTTGCTAATGCGAACCCTACTATCTATACCATTGTAGAAATCCTGACCAGATTCACCTAAGATAAAAATATCAGTAGTATTTCCTCCAAATAAGGTGTCAAAACCTCCGCCTCCATCACCTGTAGTACCTGTTTGATAAATACGATCGCCTTGAGCGTCTAAACTAACAGGTACTCCGATCAAGTCTATTTCTCCTCCTGCTACACCCACAGGAAATTCTGGGAGAAAGTCATTGCTAGTGCTACCAGTAAAAGTAGCAGAGCGCAGTTCAAACTGCCCAAACTGGAGATAATGATCAAAACCAGATGGGATAATACCACTATTAACTGCTGCTGCAACACCAGGGTTTTCTAGCAAGTATTCACTTTCAAAGAATGGCATGATTTTTTTTTAGTTAAACTAAGTTTCTCATCCTTGACCAAAAAATCAGGTCTTATATCAAATTAGTGATTGGTAGGGGTTTGGTTACCAAACCCCTACAGTATTGAATTGTACCGATACTACTAGATTTTGTAGTGGTCTACAAGTGATGATATCCTAAAAAAAGTCAAGTAGTCAACAGAATACTCTTTCTGGGAAACAAGGAATTTAAGTTACTTTCTATTCCCTATTCCCTATTCCCTGTTCCCTATTCCCTAATTTTAAATAAAACCGTTTTCTACCAAAAATTCTGGTGTAATATCTTTTAAATTATTAACAGTGGAATTTGCTGCTAAAGCAGGTGGCAAAACAGAATAATTATTAGATCCATGACGCAGAAATTTAGCTACATATTTACCCAGAATATCTGCTTCAATATTTACTAAACTACCTACTTTTAAATGGCTCAGGTTTGTTTCATTAAAACTATGGGGAATAACTGCTACTTGAAACCAGTTGCCATCCACATCACAATCAGCCACAGTTAAACTAATACCATTAACTGCTATACTCCCTTTTGGTACAATATAGGGTGCTATCTGACGTTCCCACTTTTCATCTGTTGTGTGTGGCGCTATAAATTTCATTTCCCAGGCATTAATAGTTTCAACAGAGCTTTGCAAGCGTCCAACCCCATCAATATGACCTGTTACAAAATGGCCTCCCAGCTTACTACCTGCTCTTAATGAAGTTTCAAGATTTACATATCTATCCGATAGTTGGCCTAGGGTACTACGTTGTAAGGTCTCAGGTGATACGATCGCTACAAATCCTTGAGTTAAAATATCTATTACTGTTAGACAAACACCGTCTACAGCTACACTATCACCAATGGCCAAATCTTTTAAGATGATTTGGCTATTAGTAGATGATTCCAGAGAGACTAAAATTTGGCTTTCTGCTAAAAGCTTAATTTTTCCTAAAGCTTGAATTAATCCTGTAAACACTGTTTTTCCTCTGATTAATAATTAAAATTTAGTTAAATTTTCTGAACATTTACAGCAATACTGGGCTTAAGATTAGGTTATCTATATCATCTGGTGAGCTATGAGTTAACGTAGACACCATACATGGGAAAAGATAGAACATAATCAATAAATGTAAAAATAATTAATATAGGTAAATATCAAGCCAGATTAAAATCCAGTTGTTCCTTACCTATAATCATTTATATCGTATACAGACTGTAAAAATAATTATAAAATGAGGCCGAGTCGATGATTGAAATGAAAGTCGCTGGAATAGCATTGGATGCAGCAACACGCAATCCGATTGTATTGTTAAGAGATAGTACAGAGCGACGTGCCTTGCCTATCTATATAGGTCAAGATCAGGCCAAGGCAATTATTAGCGCTTTGGAAAACCATCAACCACCACGTCCATTGACTCACGACCTTACGGTCAGTATTCTAGAATCACTTAATGGGGTTCTGGAAAAAGTGGTAATTCACTCATTGCAAGATAATACTTTCTATGCAGTGCTAATCGTGAAACAAGGGGAAGCTAAAAAAGAAATTGATGCCCGCCCTAGTGATGCTATCTCTATTGCCCTTCGCACAAATAGCCCTATATGGGTGATGGAAGAGGTAGTAGCAGATGCTTCTATCCCTGTAGATCGAGATGCAGATGAGGCTGAAAGGCAAGCATTTCGGGATTTTGTGTCAAAACTTCGCCCTGAAGATTTAATTAAACGTGGTGGAACTAGCACTGGTGAACTATCTTGATACTGTTTCGCACAAATAAAAATTCAAAAATAAAAATCCAAAAAAAAATTTATTTAGGTAAAAGGTTAAGCACCCTATTGGAAATACTTAGCCAAAGTTAGTATGCTCGTTGGCTATTAGTTTTCCTATTATCCCTTTCTATATTAGCCAGATTCTAGGTGGTTTTATGTACTAAAATTACGGGCAAACCACTATTATATTTGTTAATTATAGGTTTTCAGAGCGATCGCTATAGTGTTACCCGCAAGTCAGAAGGCGCAAAGTTCAGAAGTCAGAAGTATTTCCGTACATTGATGGTTCTCTAGAGGATGCTTTGCGCCGACAAAAACACAAATAGCATTTAGTCATATCCGCGCCCTTTGTTTTGATCGCTAATTAACTAAAAGTAAAAACTAAAAAGTAAAAAGTAAAAACTAAAATATACAAGTGCATTACCGCAGGTTTGGCAAAACCAACTTAAACCTCTCAGTTTTTTCCTTGGGTACTATGCGATACTTGGTATCTGAGGAAAATGCTGTGCAAACAATACGACAAGCTGTAGATATGGGTATTAACCATATTGAAACAGCTAGAGGTTATGGTAAAAGTGAAAAGTACCTGGGTTCAGCTTTGGTATCTGGGTTGGAGCGTGCCAAACTTTATATAACAACAAAAATTACACCGACAAAAGATGTTAATGCTATAGAAAGTTGTATAGATGAATCATTGGAAAATCTAAATATTGACTATTTAGACTGTCTAGCTATTCATGGCATTAATACTTGGGAACATTTAGAAATTACCCATCATAGCATTAGGGCGTTTCAGAAGCTGATAGATGATGGGCGAGTCAAAAATATTGGTTTCTCAACTCATGCTCCTTTAGAAGTAATCTTAGCAGCTATTAATACAGACTTTTTTCAATTTATTAATTTACATTACTACTACTTTTTCCAACGTCATGCTCCCGCAGTGGAGTTAGCCCACCAAAAAGATATGGGCATTTTTATTATTTCTCCAGCAGATAAAGGTGGACAGCTATACACACCACCTCCTACTCTTCAGGAGTTGTGTCAGCCTTTTTCTCCACTGGAATTAAATTATCGATTTTTATTAAGCGATCCTAGAATTACAACTTTGAGTGTGGGTGCCGCTAGGCCACAAGAATTAGAATGGCCTTTGACTATGAGCGATCGCACACAACCTCTAACTTCTCAGGAAACAGAAATATTTCAGCGTTTGGAAACTGAAGCTTTACAAAGGTTAGGAACGGATAAATGTAGCCAATGTTATGCTTGTTTACCTTGTCCAGAGGATATTAATATTCCAGAAGTCCTGAGATTAAGGAATTTGGGTATAGCTTATGATATGACAAGTTTCGGTAAATATAGATACGGAATGTTTGAAAATGCTGGTCATTGGTTTCCTGGTAAGAAAGGCAACCGATGTACTGAATGTGGGGAGTGTTTACCCAGATGTCCGGAAAAATTGGATATACCAAGTTTATTGAAAGATACCCATCAGAGATTTAAGGGTACATCTGGTCGTCGGTTGTGGGACTAAATTTTTGAGATATTGTGTTAGATTATAAAGATATATAGAGAATATCAGGTGTATCGCTACAATAATTTACGAAAATCAACAAGATAATTCATTAATTGATAATTGATAATTGATAATTGATAATTGATAATTGATAATTACCTCTCCCTTTTAGGGAGAGGATTGACGAATAAGGAAAAGATTTATTTTTTTCCCCTTGAAAGGGGAGGCTTCAAGGCGTGAATGATCTAATTATTTAATTGTTTAATTATTAATTATTTCGGTAAATTTAATGAATTTTTTTAATCAGATACTTTTGTAAATTTACTAATTATTCACCCAAATCTAAGATTAATTGTTTGTGAATCTATTAAGAAGTAAAAATTATCCTATATTGTAGGAAAAATTTTGCATCTAAAATGGATACACTTTCAGTTGATTTTTCTAGATTTAGATGATTAAGTATCGTAGTAGTAAAGACTGCTATAGCAATTTTTATCTGGTGAGGTACAAAGTTTTAGGCTTTAGGGAATAGTGAATAGGGAATAGGGAACAGTGAATAGGGAATAGGGAACAGTTAACAGAAAAAAAGAAAAACAACTGTACCTCACCAATGGATAATGGATAATTGATAATTAGAGAGAGTTTTCATTATCCATTGTTGGGGAGGTAATTATCCATCATCAATTAATGAAAAAGGGTGAGAAAAGTTATATAAGAAATCAGGAACTTATCAAATTAAGAGTGAAGAAATGTTTTGAATAGTATTTTTAACGTAGTTTTGAAAATTTTCTACCTTGCTTGAATTGATAGCAGCTTCTATCTCTATCACTTATTCCCTAACTTGCAGTGAATTTTAAACTAAGATTGATAATCACAATGTTGTTTCTATTAATCATTATATCAATTATATTTTTCCTACTAATAAATCATTTTCTCAGGAATTTTTTTTTGAGATTTATAAATCTGGAAAGAAAAATTAAAAAACTTAAAAAAAACAACCAAGAATTACAAGAAGAACTTAAAATTTACCAAGAGGAAAAGCTAGAATTAGAAAAAAAACAAGGAATCTTAGAAGCAATTATAGATAACTCTACAGCAATTATTCATATTCAAGATATAGAAGGAAAATATATTTTAATAAATCGTCATTTTCAAGAAACTTTTAATCTAGCAAAAGACCAAGTTATTGGCAAAACTAACTATGATTTTTTTTCCAGAGAAATTGCAGAAAATTCTAGTCACATAAATCAAATAGTTACAGAATCAAAAAAATGTTTAACAGTCGAAGAAATTTTACCTGATAAAAATGGATATAACTCTTATATTTCCACCAAATTTCCACTTTATAATTTAGATGGTTGTCTCTATGCAATTGGTAGTATATCTACAAATATCAATTACCGTAAAGAACTTCAAATATTGTTAGCTAACCTGAATGAAGAGCTGGAAAATAGAGTAGCAGAACGTACTATTTGTTTAAAACAACTAAATGAACAGCTCAAAATGGAAATGAGTGCCAAAACTCAGGCTAATAAAATGGCAGAGAAAATGGCTAATGAACTATCACAACACGCGAGAACAGTTGATAGTATTCTCAATGCTTCTGTAGATCCAATTTATCTTTTTGATTCCTCCGGAAAATATACTTATGTAAGTCTAACTGGAGCAGAATCTCTAGGCATGAAGCCTAATGATATGATTGGTAAAACAGCAACAGAACTAGGTTTTTCAAAAGAAATTATTCAAGAGTTCGATGAACAAATAAAAAAAGTTTTCACTACTGGTAAATCTGTCAAATCAGAAGGATGTTTTTCCACAAGAAAAGGGGAAATAGATTATGAATATATTATTAGTCCCGTAGTGGATAGAGAAGAAAATATAGAAGCAGTAGTTTCCACATTTCATGATATTACCGAACGCCGACATATACAATTAGAACTAGAGTTAGCAAAAGAAGCTGCAGAAGCTGCCAACCAAGCAAAAAGTAGATTTTTAGCTAATATTAGTCACGAATTAAAAACACCTTTAAATGCGATTATTGGCTATGGGGATTTATTGCATGAAGAAATTAATGATTTGGGCTACCAAGATTTAACTAATGACTTAAACAAAATTCGTTTTGAAAGTCAAAAGTTATTAAAAATGATTCAAGAAATTATTGATATTTCCAAAATAGAAGCTAATAAAATGAAGTTATATTTGGAAGATTTTAATTTATCATCTTTAATCAAAAATGTAGTCAAATCAGTGGAACCTTTAGTAGTTAAAAATGGCAATATTTTGAAAGTAGAAGGAGTAGAAGATATTGGTATTATGTATGCAGACCCAATTAAAGTGCAACAAATTATATCTAATCTACTCAGTAATTCTGCTAAGTTTACACATCAAGGTGAAATTAACTTAAGAGTAAGTCGTCAAAGAGATAAAATTGTAATTTGTGTGACTGATAATGGTGTCGGTATGAGTTTAGATCAGATTAAGTATTTGTTTAAACCCTTTACCCAATCTGATGAATCAACTACCCGTCAATATGAGGGAACTGGTTTAGGATTAGCAATTAGTCAACGTTTTTGTCAAATGATGGGTGGGAATATTACTGTTGATAGTAAAGTTTCTTTGGGTTCTACTTTTACTGTTTGTTTGCCTACAGAAGTTGCAGATAGTAAAAGTTAAGATTTATTACTAACGAAAATATTTCAATATTATTTGAGCGAAGCTTAAAAGATGTAATTTTTTTAGGCATAGCTTGCCTTATAATGTTCCAGTTAAATATTTCTGGAATTAAAGATATACTAACTCAAATTCCCCAGTCAAAAATTAAGATGAACAAGTTAATTTCTAAAGAGAAAAAGTTTTACTATTTTGCTTATGGTTCCTGTATGTGTCCTGTTGATTTAAAACGAACTTTAGGTGAAAATACTCATCCCTATGTTATTGGTCCAGCGAAACTTAAAGGATACAAACTTGGATTTTATCGTTATTCAGAAAAGCGTAATTGTGGAGCATTAGATGTGGTAAAAAGCCCAAATTCTACTGTGGAAGGAGTGCTTTATAATTTACCTTTGAGGTTGCGCGATCGCCTAGATGAAAGAGAGACTGTAAAGTTCGATTTTATTAAACAAATTCACTGCGGTGGTTATCGACCAGAAAAAATTGAAGTATCTTGTCAAGGTAAATTATATAGTGAAGTTAATACCTATGTAGTTGTAGATAAATTACCCCAGGAACTAGCTCCTAATGATTGGTATTTTAATGTTGTACTTCGAGGTGCAATAACTTGTGGACTTTCTGAAGAATACTGTTGGAAATTGTTTGAACATATGTACAGTTTACAGCATCAGAAAAGACCCAAAAAATTATTAGCTGCGGCGTAGATATACTATTATTTATTGGAGTTTGCTGAAAAAGTCTATTTGTTTATAGCGATAGTCCTTGACTACAACCGTTGTAGAGGCAATTTCCTAAGTCATGCTGCTCTTATACCATGGTGGTTACATACCGATACTTTCGAGATACTCTGCAATTACAGCCACTCCTTTATAGCGCTACGCGCAAGTCAAAATTCAAAATTCAAAATTCAAAAGTAATCCCTGACGCTCGTTTGAGCATTTATAAACGTCCTAACCTATTTGCGTAGTGCTATATTAGTATTTCCTTGTTGACCGCCTTCGGGACAATGGGCAATTACGGAAAAATAAGGGTTTAAAGCCTCTCCTTTCAAGGAGAAAAAAGAAAAAAATTTCCCTTTTAACCAATCCTCTTATTTTCAATAATTAATTATTAATTATTAATTATTGAAGATAGCTGTTTTGGATGCCTGAAGCGTAATTGCACCTTCGTATTTCTTTTTCCCAAACACTACTTTCCCATCTTCTTCTCTGAGAAATTGGTATTCCACACCTTCAGCAACAATACCACTAGCCATAAATTCAGAAAAATCTTTGGATTTAAAGCACCCAGCAATATTTACAGTTTCCCCAGTCGAAAGTTTCAGAGCATGAGGATGAGCATCTGTAGTCCACTTAGCACCGCCATCAAGACCAATAATACAAGCTTTGTCAGCATGAGTATTTCCTGAAGCATCTTTAGTTTGGCCAATTAAATTGTCGATATAGCTATCCCAGGACATAAAAACCCCCTTTTTCTTTTAGCGTGTAATTTTATGTAACTCAGGGCAAATTTTTTATTCATACTACCAATAAAGTTCTATATTTATTCAGTAAACCCTAATTAGTTATACAGTACAAAATTGATTACGGCCTCCTCTTTTAGCTTGATACAACGCCTTGTCGGCATAACTAATCATGTCCTCTAAATTTATTATTTCTTCACTGTAACTTGCTACGCCAATACTTGTGTAAACTTTAATTATCTCTGCTTCAAATGTAATTTCTATCTCTCTCATACCCAAGCATATCCTTTCTGCTACTTCTACTGCTTGCTTCTGATTAGTTTCTGGTAGGATAGCCATAAATTCATCTCCTCCCAAACGCCCCAAAATATCTACTTTACGGATATTTTTTAATACCGCTTTAACCATTTCAATAATCACTCGATCGCCTATTTGATGTCCGTAAGTATCATTAATTATTTTGAATTTATCAATATCCATCATTAATATAGAAAAAGGATGTTGATAACGAATAGATCGGTCAAACTCTTGTGCAGCTAATTTCATAATTTGACGACGGTTATAAATGTTTGTTAACCCATCTGTTGTCGCCTGTTTTTCTAATTCTTCAGATAATTCTTTTTGTTTAGTTAAAGCTACTTCTAATTCTTCCATAACTTTTTGGCGATCGCTAACATCTCTTAAGCAGATAATATCAACAGTTTCTCCCTGCCATTCTGTTTTTCCTACAGTTATTTCTGCTACCCCTAATTTACCATTGGGATGAATAAAGTCTAATAGTGCTTTGTCAGAAGTTAATATTGGTATGCCCAAACTATGGTTTAAAAGTGCTTCTAAAGGTTGACCAAATATTCTTGCTGCTGCTGGATTAGCAAATTTCACTACTCCATGTCGATCGATAATTAAAATACCATCATACAGATGAGTAATTATTGTATTTAATTTAGCTTCACTTTCCTTTAACTCATCAGATTTTTGTTTGATAATTAAATGAGTTTTTACCTTAGCTAAAACTTCTTCATAGTCAAACGGTTTTTGTAGATAATCAATTACTCCTAACTCAAAATTATAATTCAAATATTTTCGTTCTTTATTGACAGTCATAAAAATCATTGGGATATGTTGATGTTTTAAATCCTCTTGAAGTTGATGACATACCCCACATCCATTATCTTCTGCTACTTTCAAATCAAACAGAATTAGGTTTGGGTGTAAATGACTAATTTTCTGTCTAGCTTCTTGACAATTTGTAGCAAAATTTAGGTTATAGCCTGCCTTGACTAAAACATTTCCTAATAGTTTAAGATTTTCTGGATGATAGTCAACTATTAAAATTGAAAAATCACTGGCAACAAAGTTTTTCATATAGCTATACTTCCACGCCAGTTAAACAAGAAACAGATCTGATTTATACATTAGACATCTCCGGAAATTAAGTTTTTACCCAAGTCTTACAAAGGTTTGAAATTAATTATCGGAAAGGTCTATTATAAATTTAGGAATTTCATACCGTGTTTCAGCAACGCCTTTTTTGACGCCACCCGACCTTTTCAGGTTTTATTGAAAACTTGTATATACCTTTGTATACCTTATATATCTGCAATTTTCTGTAGCAAATTTTGCATAATATATTACCAATATAGCTTACGAGGACTGATGCAGTACAACGTATTTTACTCATTACGACCAACAGGTTTTGTGGAGCAGGATGTCAATGATGAAAGAACATACTAATTAAAGGTAAAAAATTCAACAATATCCAACTCCAAAACCAGTAATTATTTCGCTGTATAGAAAAATCTGGTTCTGCTAATAAGTAATCTATTCTTTCTGTCAAACGGTTCGGGGGAGTTGTACAACTAAATGCTGCATAAAAGTTATTTGTTTCAGTGAAGCGATCGCTCACCATTAATAACAAAGTCTCCGCCAACAATAACCCATCTACTTGTTTTTTTGCCCACTGGTCTGCACGAATTTCTCGTAGAGTCAAAAGTTCCTGCCATAGAACTTCCGTATTTGGTAAAAAAGGAACTATTTTTCCCAACCAACCTAACCAGAAAAACCAAAAAGTATCTCGATAATAATAGTGAGCTTGTTCGTGATTTAAAACTGCATAAAGTTGCTCGGAGTTTAATCTTTCTACAAGACCTTTACTAACAACTAACTTAGAATTCCAAAACCCTATTTGCGCACTAAATAAAATTGGATTATCAAGTAAAAATACAGACTTACCTTTAATATTTATTTGAGGATAATCATCAACCTTTTGTACAGACCGCCAGCCTTGATAACCTAAAATCAAACCCCAAATAACTGTCCATCCGCAAAAACCCCAGGCCAATACATAACTAACCCATCCAGTTGAGAATCCCAACATTTCTCCTTGAGGCCCCATACAAATCACTGCAATGGCCGTTGCGATTAAAAGTAAGGGCGGAGAAATAAATAATAGTAAAGAGCGCTGCCAACGGACTAACCAATGAGGAGAAATGAAAAAATCCACACATCTCAGACCATAAGCTAAACCTAGAGCCAAAAATATAATAATTAAGTGCATTATTTTTCCTCCTCCCTAGCTTTGCGTATAGCTTTTAGCTTCTCGGCGATCGCCTCTATTTGTTCTATACTAGCAGAGTCCAAACTATCGGCAAAAGCGGCCACCACATCAGGATTTCCTACTTCCAGAAATTGATTTAATTGTTTGTGCGCTCTCAACATTTGAGCTTCTCGACGAGAAATTAAAGGTCGCCACACAAAAGCACGGCCACTTTCATCACAAACCAACCAGCCTTTTTGAGTTAGGCGACGTAAAACAGTTGTGACTGAAGTATAAGCTAATTCCCGGTCAGGGTCAGCCAGAATATGTTCATGTACCTGTTTAACTGTGGCACAACCTAATTTCCAAACAATATTCAAAATTTCTGTTTCCAGAGGACCAAGGGACATTTGTTGGGGACGGTAATTTGGTAGAGGACTCATATTTTTTTAGTTTTTCAATTTTTTCTTTCCTTAGTTAGAGCTAAAGTTTGGAAGTCAGAAGTTAAATTCTCTTTGAGAGTTTGAGGACTTGCTAACCCAAGCAATTGCTATAAAAATTTCTTGTTCTTCTGGCAAATTATTTAAGTATAATAAAGGTTGTACATAAATATAGTCATATGGTCTCCAGAAATTTGGGTGACTGTTGAGATAATTTAATAATATCTGTGATTATAGAAAATCAAATAGCCTCAAGAGTCAATGATCTGACTTCAATAGGGTGAAATTCCTGGACTGACACGCTACCTCTAGATACATAAGAACCTATGTCCAAGCCTCTGTTTTATGACCAAGCAGAAATTGAATCAGGGAGATAATCACCCAAAGAGGTAAAAGAAAAGCAGTCTCAAATGTCTTTGACTATGAGATAGAGAAGCCAGTGCGTTGGGCGGGTCTCCCGACTTGAAGCAACTGGCGTGGTGTTGTAGTTCACCCAGTCAGGGTAACGCCTGCATACATAGAGATATGTCATATTTGACTATATTTTTATGAACTATGACAATCTGTCTTATTCATGTATAATTACTTCGTAGATAAAGAATAATCTAAAAAAAACAGGAGTTAAGGATGCGTTTTATCTCTTCACTTTCCAAGTCTGTAGCAGTGCTAGCTTGCGTAGTTAGTCTAGTTATCGGTAGTCTAGTATTCTCTAATCCAGCAGAAGCAGCAAACTACGAAGTAACAATGGGTGCTGGTGGACTACAATTTAGTCCCAAACAAGTAAATGTTAAACCAGGTGATACAGTTACATTTAAGAATGGTATGCTTGCACCTCATAATGTAATGTTCAATCCTGCTAATTCACCAGATTCAAATCTGTCAAAATCACTTTCCCACAACAAGTTGGCATATAAAGCTGGAGAGAGCTTTGATGTAAATATCCCAGCAGATGCTAAGGCTGGTGATTATGAGTTCTTCTGTACTCCTCACCGTGGTGCAGGTATGGTTGGCCATCTAATTGTTAAATAATAGCAAAACTTAACTAACACATCACACACTGAAACTAAGTTAGGTTGATCTTGGTTTATTGTTATTAGGGATGACAACAATATCTCTGTCTTCGCCTAATCATAAATATTTATTTGGAAAAAAACTTTAGGGACGTTCTATAGAACGTCCTTATAATTTTTGGAGATATTTCATAGTTAATGGAAACTGTAAAACCCTTAACTAATTAAAGTTGAAATTGAAGACTATTAAATATTCCTCTCTCTAAAAGTTAAGTATTTTAGGGGGAGGATAGTCATTTTAATTAAGTAACCTTAAAATCTTAGTACAAATAATATCAAATTCCGTAGTATTAGTATCAACACAGAAACCGGGTTTGTGCGGGTAAATGTTAGTTTTGTTGAATATCTAATATAAACCCGGTTTCTTATCAGTCTCCAAAAAAACTTTTTGATAATCATTAATTTAATTTTTATAATTTAATTTTTATGTTTGACAGCCTGTCGTTTGACGTAATGCCCGACTTAATTCAGAATAGGAAACGCAGATTTAATCATTATCTGTATTTGTGTTGAGAGAGGAGAACAAATGAAAAAATTACTATCCATTGTGCTATTAGCCATAGCGTTTGTTGTTGTTGCAGTACAACCTCCAGCTTTAGCTGCCGATCTAGCTCATGGAAAGCAGATATTTCAAGGTAATTGTAACGCTTGCCATTTAGGAGGCAAGAATACCATTAACCCAACAAAGACTCTAAGTAAAGCAGATTTAGAAAAATATGGTATGTATAGTGCAGATAAAATTATCTACCAGGTAACAAATGGTAAGAATGCTATGCCAAACTTCAAAAGGCTCGGAACAGCTTCTATTGAAGATGTTGCAGCTTATGTTCTAGCTCAAGCTGACAAAGGCTGGAAATAATTAATATCAAATTAGGAAAAGATAGGAGAGAAAAGTTTTCTACTTTACAAATGAAACCTTTCTCATCTTGATAATATATTCCTTGATAGTTGGGGTGAAAATTAGAGCTAGATACAATAAATCTATAGCTCTATGTATTCACCCCAATATTAGTATTTGAAGTAAATATATACGGTGACAAATGAATAGCTTTTATCGATTTCTACTCAGTATTAGTATAGTCGTTACAGTATTATTTTTCTCATTTTTGCCACCGATGAAAATTGCAACTGCTAACTCAGATATCGGCAATGCTAAAAAAGTCTTTACCAAAGGTATAGCTAATACTAAAAATCAAAACTATAAGCAAGCAGTTGAGAATTTTACCAAAGCAATAGAATTTAATTCTAACTTTGCCAGTGCTTATAGTAATAGATGTTTAGTTTATCTTCAATTGGGAAAATATGAGCAAGCGATCGCTGACTGCACCGAAGCAATAAAAATTAATCCAGAAAATATAGAAGCAAATCTCAATATAGGTTTAGCTTACTACGAAATCGGTAATTACCAACAGGCAATTGTAGAATATACTCAAGTGCTTAACCAAAACGATAATGATTTTCGTGCTTTATACAACCGAGGATTAGCTAATTTTGAACTGAATAATTATCAGGAAGCAATAGCAGACTATAACTTAATTTTAGCAAATACTCAACAAGATGCTAATTTTAATCAAGCAGATATTTATAATGAAAGAGGTCTAGCATATTTAATGTCAAAAAATATGCACAAAGCAAAAGCAGATTTTAGTTATGCTATTTCTATAGATGCTGGTAACTCCAGAGCTTATTATAACAGAGCTTGTGTTTGTAGCAAGATGGGAAACATTGAAGCAGCAATGGCAGATTTTAGTAAAACTCTAAAACTTAATCCCCATGAAGCTCAAGCATATTTAAACCGAGGGTTATTGCGTCAAGAGTCCGGACTTTATCAAGCAGCAATTCAAGATTTACAAGCTGCTGCCAAATGTTTTGGCGATCGAGGCAATATGGCAGCTTATCATCACACTCAAGCGTTGATTAATGGATTACAAAAATGGCTGTTATCATCTAATCAAATTGCTATTGGTTAAAAAGCTAAAGTCTTTGTTTGTAGTTGCGCTTTAGCGCTCCAAAAAATCTATCAGCATCAAAAAGCATAAAAACCGGGTTTGTACTAAATACCTCACCATACTAACATCTACCTCCCATAAACCCGGTTTCTTATAACACTCCACGCGCAAGGGGATTTGATTTGTGAAAAAAACTGTAGGGGTTTGGTCTCCAAACCCTATTTTTACTATTTTTACTTGGGGTTTGCTGAAAACAGCAGAGTGTGGGAAGTGTGGGGAGGTTTGGGAGATTGAATCTTGTCTGATCAAAGTGCTAACTTTTTACAGCTCTAAAGACCGAAAAGCTGGCAGTTTTTTCGTTCTAAAAAGGCTAAAAGCTTTATTTATAAATGCTTTGAGAGTTAATCAGCAACCCTAGGTGGGTTTGGAGACCAAACCCCTACAATCAAATATTATATCATGTCCGGTAGCATCGGTCTTGTATAGGGAAGGTAAGGAAGAAGGAAGAAGGAAGAAGGAAGAAGGAAGAAGGAAGAAGGAAGAAAGAAGAAGGAAAAACTTTACTAATGGTAGCTCTTTCCCCAACTTTTACACGCTCCGATACCAGCGGACATTATATTACAACCTATTTAGGATTGCTATATGTGAAAACTGCTATAAATAAAAAAGTTGGGGAATAATAATATTCCCCAACCCAAAAGGAGATGAACTGATATGCAAACAAAACAATTTTTTACAGATGCAATACGATCATGCTGTTGTCATCTCAACAGCGATCGCTACAAAAATTAGTAACAAGATTTCCAATTTTGAGATTTAGAGAAATCTTTTACAGTAAAATTTTTTCTTACCGAATAATTAAGGTTTAAAGCCTCTCCTTTAAAGGAGAAACAAGAAAAAATTTTCCTTTTATTCAATCCTCTTCCTTTGAGGAAGAGGTAATTATCAATTATCCATTATCAATTATCAATTATTGAACGTTGCTTTTTAGGTGCTACAAAACTTTCGCCATCTAAGCAGATACTAATACAGGAGCTTCTTCACCCAGAAAAATGGGGCGTAGCGTTTCCAACCACTGTGTAATTCTCTCTTCAGTTAGATCGCTCTGATTAACTTCATCCAGTGGTAATCCTACAAATTTACCATTACGCACTGCTGAAGAATGCTCAAAAGTGTAACCTTCAGTAGGAAATTCTCCCACTATAGTTGCACCAAGCTTCTCGAATTGGTCGCACATAAGTTGCAATGCACCAGCAAAGTGCTTTCCATGACCAACTTGATCTGCTGCACCAAACAAAGCAATAATCTTTCCAGTAAAATCAGGCTTTTCGATATCCATGTCAAAAAGTGGTTCGCGCCAAGCATTCTGCACTTCCCCAGCTCCCCAGGTCGAACAACCCAATAACAAATAATCGTATTCAAGAAGTTGACTGAATTCGTCGTAATCTTCTTCCATATCTATGATATCACAAAGTTCCTCGCCTAATTTTTCGTGGATTGTTTCAGCGATTTCTGCTGTTACGCCAGATGTGCTGCCATAAAATATGCCAATTTTTGCCATTATCGACACTCCTGATTATTTTGATGTCTAAATTAAAGTTGATTGAATCTACTGGGGAAAGCAAATCGCACTAGCTTGACCAAGATGTTTGAGCATATCTCAGTTATTTCTACAAATTAATTGTAGAATTTCTTAGTTACTTAATGCTATAAATTATTGATTTAGCTTACTTCAGATGCCAGACTTAAAATTCATGTATGGGTTAGCCTGGTTTTGATTTAATAAGAAGCAATATCAATAAGTTGTCAATTGTATCCCCAAACCCAAAAATAATAAAGGCCAATAGAGACAAGTCCTTCAGATGACCTTGGAATAGACATGGCTTTTTGTATCAACCCTATCTATATTTTGAATATATCGGGTAAATTAATAGAAATCTGTATCAATTGTAGTTGACAATTCTTTTGAAGAAATTTATAATTATTAGGGGATTTTTTACACCTTTCTTCATAGATACAGTTTTGGTGTTAATCCTAATTAATTAAAAAGAATGTCAATAAATTGAATTGGATGAGCAACAAGCTATTCCTGTGGGAGCGATCGTGTAATTGGTGCGGAAAACTATCGTAGTAGACTGACATAACTAATGGATGTGTATTACAGCGCTACATGATTAATAAACCACATCGTCACAACCAAAACCTTGTAGGGACTAACCATGGTTAGTCCCTACTGTGGTCTACTGAAATGAAAACCGCTGTAGGGCGGGTTTATGTAAATCTTAGAGTAAGCACGAAAATTCTAGCTAAAACCCGCCCCTACTATTGCAGCATTTTAGAGGTTTACAAACAAACCTCTACCGGACAAACTTCGGCATAACTTCAGCAGCAGTAAATAAACCATAAATACCTCTACGATATAAATCTACTCCCGCTTTCAAATAACCAAACGCCGGACCACAAACATTAGCTGCCATACTTGTTTCATCCCCTAATGTAAAAGTATGGGTAGAAATTTTCCCTTCAAAAGTACGACCAGTTACCTGAACATTTGTACTTAAAGGTTTTTTCGGGTTGCGAGTATCCACAATACCGCCTACTGTTACTCGATCGCGATCGCAAATTCCCGCCAACTCCAACATAATATCGTCAGCGTGTTCCATATTCTCCAACTTCAACAGACCATTTGTCTCTTCCAACAAAGCTTCCACTTCAGCATCAGTCATTGCCTTAGCTTTTTCCACATCATATCCGGGCAAATGGCCAATATCCTCACGAATTGTGGCGCGGTAAGCTTCCCAATTAGCAATACCCACTCCAAAAGTAATTTTCACACTATGAATTTCCGCATAACTCTGAGCTGCTACAGTAGCTGCTGCAGTTAATAAACCAGGAGTTGCACCACAACCTGTCATATAAGTAATACCCGCAGCTTGTAGTTCATCTTTGAGGGCCAATAATTGTTCGACGGCACTGGTACGCTTAATGGCATCTACTAATACCCCCCGCCAACCAGCAGCAATAAATTGTTTGGCAACATCTGCCATAAAAGTATTAGGCAAATTAGGAAGGGCCAGAAAATAACCATCCACAGTATCAGCTACTTTGATTAATTCCTCAATGCTCTGGTTACTTAAAACGCCACCAGGTTCTAAATAACCCAAAGACCCTTGGTTATTGTAAATGGCCATACATTGGTCAGGATTTAATCCTTGACGGTTGTAGGCATAACCTTTTTGGTCAGCAGCAGCAACTAAGGCCATTTCTTGTTTTGGTGTAAGTACCCTAGCTGCGGCTTGTCCTAGACCACCGAAGCCTAAAACACCTACATGGATTTGATTGTTGGAAGTATTGATTTGCATAGCACTCATAACACTTAATTTAACTGGACAGACTTTTGTCGAACTTGTACTTTTAGCTAAAGTTAAAAGTCAAAAGTCTTCAAGGATTTCAAAGGGAATAGGGACGAGGGAATTTAACCTAAAGTTCGTAGTTGGTAAATTTCCAAGTAGCGATTATATCCCTCGTTAGTATTTCCAATCAATTAATCTTATAAAAAATCTCTTTTCAATTATTATAAATTAACGGAAATTAAATAATTCAAAACCTAATTTTTACTAAGAAAACATAAAAATTATTTCAGATAAGATATTGAGCCTTTATTCTAAAGGAAGAGAGAAGAACAAAGAAGGCTTTAGTTATCTGGGAGATAAGATTAATTACTGATATTTTATTGGTTCTCCTAGGTTGTTCTACGCAAACAGCTATTCGATAAGTTCTAACAGTCATGGCAACTGCGATATATCAGCTTAACGTAGAAAATCATTTGTATTTTCAACGGATACTTGAGCGACCAATCCCAAAAACTCTATTGGATCAGAAATATTTTCTATAACAGCCTAAGTGATATTTGTCAAGAACTTTTAGTTTGAAGTTTTGTTACATGACTCACTAGGCTATCTTCTTGATCCCATATTTCCTCGTATCTTGGTCCATTATCTTGACGGTTAGAAAAATATACGCCAAACTTAACAAATAACTGATTTAATGTTTCGGATTATAATAACTTTTGTTAAGAAATGATTCTTTGTCTATCGATTAGTAAAAATTGATTTAGATTAAAAGCAAGTCATTTAAACAATCAAGAAGCAACTTCAGCAGATATCACTTTGAAAAAATTGGTATCTTTGTATATTTCGATAACTGTTCATTATTGATCTATGAACATGGAAACTTTAGAGTTCATCATTCATCCAGATGGTCGGGTACAGGAAAAAGTTACTGGTATTGTCGGTGCATCCTGTACAGAAGTAACTGCTGCAATTGAATCTGAGTTAGGTATTGTCTTAACTCAAGAGTCAACTTCTGAATACTTTGCCCAACAGCAGCATCAGTCTGATACTGCTACAACGCAGGTTTCTTCTTTTAGCAGTTACTAAAATTTTTTTTCTTGTTGAGTTCAGTTTATTTCTCTTAGAATTACTATGTCACACTTTAGTCAAATCAAAACTCAAATTCGTAATCTGAAGTCTTTGCAGTCTGCTCTCACAGATTTAGGTATTGACTGGAAATCAGGTCCAACAGAAGTCCGGGGTTATCGCGGACAAACTAGCACTGCTGAAGTGGTCATAGAACAAAATAATGGGTATGACTTAGGGTTTGCCTGGAATGGTAATCAATATGAGCTGGTTGCCGATCTACAATTCTGGCAACAAGCATCATCTGTAGATCGCTTTATTAATATGGTGACTCAGCGCTATGCTTTCCATACAGTAGTTAATGAAACTGCTAAACAAGGATTTCAGGTTACCGAACAGCAAAAAAATAAGGATGGATCTGTTCGTCTAGTTGTTCAACGTTGGAGTGCTTAAACAGCAGTCAGCAATTAGTCCAGTAGGGTGCGTTAGACAGCTAAAATTACTTACTGTCAGAGACATTAAACAAGATGTCGTAACGCACCATGTTAGATTTGTCAACTCCAGTAGGTTGGGTTTAGCGCCAGCGTAACCCAACATATCTAGATATTTGGGTAATTCTGCATAGTCATGGTAGAGGAGAAACTATACCGTTACCAAAATATTTACAAACACCACTAGCAGTGTTTGTTGGTTTTTCTCCTTGGGAGGCGCTCCGCAAATGTTCCTGAACCCAACTTACAAATTATAGATAATATTTACTACTTTTTAACAAAATGTTAGATTTTCCTCCATCCTCCCCTGAAGATAACACAGAACGTTCTGGTTTTGAACCCGAACTTGGTGGGATATTACGGGATGCTCCTGAACGTTCTGGTTTTGAACCCGAACTTGGTGGAGTGTTGCGACAAAAAGGGGTTTACGTTGATGAAATTACCTGTATCGGTTGTAAACACTGTGGTCATGTTGCTCATAATACTTTTTATATAGAACCAGACTATGGGCGAGCGCGTGTTTTTCAACAAGATGGTGACTCTGAAGAATTAATCCAAGAAGCGATCGACACTTGTCCTGTTAATTGTATTCACTGGGTTGATTATACAAAACTGAAAACTCTGGAAGAAGAGCGTAAGTATCAGGTTATTCCTATTGCTGGGGGTCCCATAGAGGGTGCAGCGCGTATTGCTAGTCACAGACGCAAGCAGAAAGCAAATAAAAAGAAGATGTGATAATAAATTCGGTTTATAGAGTATCCTTTTGGGGAGATGGGGAGATGGGGAGATGGTTATAGAGGATGAGTGAAAAAGGTACTTTTACAGCAATTTCGGAGTTAGTGAGGTACAAAATTTTTGGTAACACAAGCATCCTGCTTGTTACAGGCACCGAAGCCTGTGTTACAAATAGACATCTGGTGATAATCAAAAATAAAATCAATTATCGTACATAAATCATCAATTATTCTCCCCTACTCCCTACTCCCCTACTCCCTACTCCCCTACTCCCTACTCCCTACTCCCTACTCCCTACCACTATATCAATACTATTTAATACTTCTTGAAACTCTTCAACTAAGGTCATAGCTTTGGTAGATAACATTTCTAAATCAGGAGTTTTACCTCGTAGCTCCTTCTCTAGGGAGGCAGCAGATTTGTAGAGGGTTTCTGCCCCAATAGTACCTGCCAACCCTTTCAGGGAGTGAACAAGATGTAACCCCTTAGACAAATCTCCCTGATTTATGGCTGCCGGGATTTCATGTTTATAGTCTTCTTCACAGGTTTGAACAAGTCTCAGAATCTCCAGATAACTATTCCAGTCACCACCTATAAACTCTAAACCTAAATCGACATTCAAAACAGGTAGAGCTGCCAAAGTAGTCTCTGCAAGTTCAGCGTTTTCTGGAGAAACTGTGGGGAGATTATTTGTAGCTACAGAAGAACTACTAGCAGGAACAATCCATTTGCAGAGAGTTTCATATAACTTTTGGGGATTAACAGGTTTAGAGAGATGATCGTTCATCCCAACTTCCAAACTTTTGTTTCTATCTATATCCATAGCATTAGCTGTCATGGCAATAATTGGGACTGTGGCAAACCGTTTCATTTCACTGTTGTTCTCCCCTGCCAGACCACGGATCAGGCTGGTTGCCTCTAGGCCATCCATTTCTGGCATCCTAATATCCATCAAGATTAGGTCATAACTACGCTCATAAATTTTAGCGATCGCCTCTTTTCCATTGGTTGCAGAATCTACATTCAACCCCACCCTTTCCAATAATTCTATGGCAACTTGTTGGTTGATTAGATTGTCTTCTACCAGTAATATATTAGCTCCCTGAATTTCCTCCAGTGTTACCAAGTTAGACAATTCAGTTTCTCTGAGAACGGTGGATACAGGAATACCAGAAGTATCACTATGTTCCCTGGAATAGCCAAACTCTAGTTCAAAATGAAATGTACTACCTTTACCCAGCTCACTCTCAACCCCAATGCTGCCTCCCATAATCTCAACAAGACCTTTGCAAATTGCTAATCCAAGCCCTGTGCCACCGTATTTGCGAGTGGTAGAAGCATCAGCTTGTGTAAAGGATTCAAATAATGTTTCGATTTCAGAGTGATTAATACCTATCCCTGTATCTTTAATCTGATACTTCAGACGTACAGTTTCATCAGTAAAACTAAGCACTTCCACTGCAATAGTAACAAAACCAGTTTCAGTAAACTTTACAGCATTGCTTGCCAGATTCATCAACACCTCAGTTAAGCGCAGAGAGTCTCCAATTAAATATTGAGGAACATCATCCCCAACTTCAAAGACTAATTCTATTCCTTTTTCAGCAGCTTTGAGATTGAGAATATTGTCGATCTGATTTAAGACGCGATCTAATTCAAATGGAATAAATTCTAATTCCACTTTCCCAGCTTCGATTTTGGAAAAGTCAAGGATATCATTAATTATTTGCAGCAATGATTGGGCAGAACTTTGAATTTTGTTGAGGTAGTCTTCCTGATTAGGTTGAAGAGGGGTTTGTTGCGCTAAGTGGGTAAGCCCTAGAATACCATTCATTGGAGTCCGAATTTCGTGACTCATCAGGGCTAAAAATTCGCTCTTGGCAAGGTTTGCATATTCGGCAGTTTCTTTTGCCTCTCGCATTTTTTGATATGCTTTTGCTTGTTGGATAGCAATGGCAATGTGAACAGATAACCGTTGCACTAAATCAATCCCATCCCTTGTCCAGGTGTAGGTATGCCGATGACTCGCAATCATTAAACCCCATAGTTGCTTTTCTACAATAATAGGTACAACCAGGGCTGCACGAATATTAGAAAGCTTTTCTAGACTTAGCTGTGATTTATTTAGGTCATCTACTACCCGAATCTTACCCTGCCGATAATGCTCTATCCATTCTGGAGTAACCCAGACAGGATCGAGTTCTAAATCCAACAGCGATCGCTCACCTTCAGCAATTGACTCAGCAACCACAGCGTCAGAAGAATCAGGACAAAATTGGTAAATAATCGCCCGATGGCAGTGCAACAGTAAACGAAACTCTTGCACAGTTGTATCAAGAATGTTCTGCAAATCCCAGGATGAGCGGATCTGCTCCGTTACAGTCATCAATGATTTTTCCTGTTCTACTTTAGCCCTAAGCACAGCAGTCCGATCTTCCAGCAGACTCTCTAGCTCGGTAGTGCGATCTTCCAGCAATTTTATTCGCTCTGCCTCTAGCTGCATTACCCGTTGTTCCAAAACTTCCATTAACCGATCGACTTCCGGGCGATTTATAGCTTGCAATACATTGGTTTGAGTAACGATGCCTAGAAGCTCTCCTTGTTCACCTGTCACCACTAACCGACGGATATTTTGCTCCTCCATGAGCTGTTGAACAGCCCAAAGTGATTCATCTGACTTAATTGCTAGAATTGGCTTACTCATTAATGTCTCTGCGGTGCAATTTTCTAGATTTAAGCCCAATGCCTGAAATCTTACTAGGTCTTGCTCCGTTAGTATCCCTACTGGAATTTGCAGAGGTTGTGTGGTTTTGCCACCAGGTTCTACAATTACGACGGAACTAATACTGTGTTCTACCATAAGTTGGGCAATTACCAACACAGAAGTCTCCGATGTTGCACAAACTACCTCAGAGTTCATTACGTCCCTCACCAGAGGTAGTTTTAGCAAGTCATTTGGTTGGCATACTTGTCGCAAACTATCATAAGTCAATAACCCAACTAGCTGCTCCTGGTCATCTAAGATTGGTAAGTGACGAATTTGATGCTCCTGAAACAGGTTAATCATAGAAAACAAATCAGTAAAATCTGACTCACGCATGGTCATAACAAAACCTGTCATTATCTGATTCATTACCAACCGCTCTAGGGGTTGCCCCTCAGCACTAAGGCGCACCACGTCGCGCTCAGTCAGAATACCTATGACTTGATTTTCTTCAACTACTAACACGGAACTCGATCTTGCTCTTTGATGAGTATCTTTCTCTTGCCTTGCTTTTATTTTGCCAGAACTGCCTAGCGATCGCTCTTGACTCATCAGGGTCACAACTTCTTTTACTGTTGTATCTGAATTGACAACCAGGGGATTCGGAATTATTGCTGACTTCAGGTTTAGCTGAGTCACCTTGCTGCGAACAGACAGTTGACTAATACAGGCGCAGAGTAAGTTAGCCGTAATATCTCCCTTAACCAGATAGTCTGCTGCTCCTAGTTTCATTGCCCGTACTGCAACCCGCTCATCCCCCACACCAGTCAGCACAATTACAGGTAATTTATCTTGAGGGTAGTTAGTGGCAATTGCTTCTAAAAATTCCAATCCATCTCCATCGGGTAGGTTGACATCCACCATAGCTATATTTGCTTGCTCTGACTCCCACATTTCTATTCCTTCTTCTAAAGTTTCGGCTTCTATAATATGGTAGGTGTGGTGCGGATCTGATTTCAGATAGCGAATGTAGCTAAGGCGATCTACCTCAGAATCATCCAGGAGCAAAATAGTTATCCGAGGCAATAAAATTTCAGGTGTGCTAGCATTGCCTTTAGTATGGGAGTTTTGATTATGGGTTGGATTGGACATTTTTCTGCACTAGTAGTCGATACTCAGGAGTTAGAGAAAATATTTCAGGACTTACGCAAAAAATGAAATTACACACCATCTGTAGGAGAGAATGGTATTTATAGAGGGCTAATGCCATTCGCCCCTACGAGATATGGCGTTTCTGCGTAAGTCCTGTATTTGAGAAAGTATAACATAATCAGGATTACACATTTTTGAGTGCTAAACACTACATATAGCGCTACTTGAATCGGGAAAAGGGAACAGGGAACAGTAGACTGTTAAGGGGTTTTATAATTTATAAATTTCCTAACCTGAATGCGTAGTGCTATATATTGTAAATTATAGTTATGATTACCTATATACTCTATATATAGTTTTTTTTCTATACAGCGGTTTTCATTTCAGTAGACCACAGTAGGGACTAAACATGGTTAGTCCCTACTAGGTTTTGGTTGTGAAGATGTGGTTCATCAACTTGAAAAGCGCTGTATAATAATCAGGACTTACGCAAACTTGTAGATAATACCCTATCTGTAGAGGGCGAATGCCATTTATAGAAGGCGAATGCCATTTATAGAAGGCGAATGCCATTTATAGAGGGCGAATGCCATTTATAGAGGGCTAATGCCATTTATAGAGGGCGAATGCCATTTATAGAGGGCTAATGCCATTTATAGAGGGCTAATGCCATTTATAGAGGGCTAATGCCATTCGCCCCTACGAGATATGGCGTTTCTGCGTAAGTCCTGTTTATAAACTATCAGGCAAAATAACTGTTTTAAACCAATAGGATAAAAAACTTTCTATATACCTCTTTAAGTCTTGAATATTAACTGGTTTTTGCATATAACTGTTTGCTCCTTTTTCGTAACAAATATGAATATCTTGTGGACTTGATGAAGTTGAAAACACAACTACAGGAATTTTTTTAAGTTGTTGATTATTTTTAATCACTTCAATTACTTCTCGCCCATCGGTTCCCGGCAGGTTTAAATCTATTAAAATTATTGTAGGACGGGGAGCTATTTCAGGATTAGAATATTCTCCTGTCTGAAACAGAAAGTCTAGTGCTTCATCTCCGTCTAAACAGTGATATATAGGATATTGAAAATCTAGCTTCCTCATTATTCTGGTTAATGCAACATAATCTTCCTCATTATCTTCAACTACTAGCAAAGATAAGTTTTTTTTTGATTATTTTGTGATTCATTCATTATCATTTATCTTTTGGTTGTGAAAAAATATCTTTAAATTAGGGAATAGGATAATAATTTCATATCTTATTATCTATTATTGGATTTTTGACAAAATACTTATGATTCCTATAACAATCCTAAATAGGTTGTAATATTATCTATCTCCGGATAATCACTAATAAAAAAGTTTTTGTTTGTAGTTTTGCTCTAGTCCGAACTACAGATAGGGCTAGAGCAAAACTACGAACTTGATATAAGATTTTATCGTAGGGGTTTGGTCTCCAAACCCAAGCGAAAAATGGATTTGGTTTCCAAACCCCTACAATTTTTTTCACTAATCATTTAGGATTGCAATATTTATTCTTGCTTCCATAATTTTATATAAAATGTTGTTCCTTCTCCATATTTAGATTCCAGCCAAATTTTACCACCATGACGTTCAATAATTTTTTTAACTATTGTTAAGCCTACTCCTGTACCACCCCCAAATTTATTTTGACCATGTAATCGTTTAAAAATTTTAAATATTGTCTCTTGATGCTTTTCTCGAATACCTATACCATTATCTTTTACATATATGATACTAGCAGCTTCTTCAGTTTCTTCATAACCTATTTCTACAATCTTATCGTCTTTTTTATTATACTTAACTGCATTATTAATTAAATTGCTAAATACTTGTTCTAGAAGTATTTTGTCTCCATAAATCACTGGCAAATTATCCATCTTTCTGATTTCAAAAGATATATCGGGTTTACTAACTTTAACAACCTCAGACACATTTTCAATTAATTCATTCAGATTAATAGGAGATTTATGAAGTTCTTGACGACCTAAACGAGAGAAATATAACAAAGCATTAATTAAATCCTCCATCCGTTGAGTTAAACGCACCAAAGTCTCTAATTTTTCTCGACCATCTTGGTTAAGAATTTCCCCATAATCTTCCATCAAAAATGTAGAATAATTATGAATACCTCGCAATGGTTCTTTTAAATCATGGGAAGCAATATAAGTAAAAGAATCTAACTCACTATTACTTTGTTCTAGTTCCAGATTTATTTTTGCTAATTCAGAAATTCTGCGCATCACAATTCCCACAATTGCGGTTTTAAAATCTTGCGCTCCTTCTATTTCATAAGGTTGCCAAGGTAAGGAATGAAATTTAACTATTTCTTGCCATTGTTCAAAAGATGTTCGAGGACAAAGTGTCATTTTACCATCAGATTCAATCTCTATAGGATATTCTGGATTTCCAGCCCAATTAACTGTTTGACTTACTTCTGGTCGAAACCACAAAACATAAACTTCTTGTAACTTGGCAATTTCTAACACTAATAATCCACCAGAAATATCTTTAAATTCTTGAGCAGGTGGGTAAATTATTGGTAAAGAATCAGTTGAATAGATGTCAGTCTTCATCTGATTTTTTACCCAATTTAGTAGTTCTGTAATTTCTGCATCGTTTGGTGTTTTTCCTACTTTGTGATATTCTCCTTCTAAAAAAATTACAGACCCCGTTGCTCCAACTATTGTTAATAATTTATTGCCGATATTTTTGATAACATTTAATAAATCTTCTGACTCAGAAATAATCTTTATTACTTCAGCTTGGACGGACTTCAGAGCAACTTTATTATCTAAATTATCATTTTGTTCTCTCATGGGAATATGAATCGACATTATTTGACCTAAAAATTCACAAACCACTCGTTTATGGTAGGGAATATATTTAGTTGATTCGTGATGACAAGCAATTAAACCCCATAATTTTCCTTCTTTCACCAGAGAAACTGACATTGAACCCATAACACCCATATTATCAAGATATTTTACATGACAGCGAGAAACACCCCGCAGCACAGAAAAAGTTAAATCTAGAGGTTCGTTAGTTAAAGGATTAAATTGAGGTACTAACTCAACAATTTGAGAGTTGATATTTGGAATAGTTCGTACAAACTTAACAGAGAAAACAGCTCTTGCTACTTGAGGAACATCATAAGCAGGATAATATAAACCTAAAAATGCTTCTTGATCTTCTTGTTTATCTTCGGCAATTACTTCTCCAGAGTCATCAGCATGAAACTTGTAGATCATCACCCTGTCAAATCCAGTGATTTTGCGGATTTCTTTAACTACAATCTCACAAAGTTCATATAAATTGGCAGATTTCTGAATTTTATTAATTATGGGAAAAGTCAGTTGATAAAATTGGGAAAAGTCTGTAGCTGATTCATTTTCACAAGGTTCAAGTTCTAGAATTACAACTCCATTATTACGATGAATAATACCGTTAAATAATCTAACTTCATTTCCACATTTAATAGATAATTTGAGTGGGTTGATATATACAAAATTTCCTGCTAAATTCTGACGAATATTATCTATTTGTTCAGAATCTAAGAGACATTCGATGTTCTGTTCGAGTAGATTTTCTGGAGGAATATTGAGCCATTTTTCTGTATTACTACCAACTTGAATAATATCAAAGTCTGGCTCTTGCAAAACCAATAATAATCCATGATCTTGAATGAAGTTAGGAATATGAATTTGTTCGTTATAGTCAATATTTGAATTGACTCTTTGTTTGATGATTATTTTATCTTTATTATCCATTTTATCTGATTATAATGTTTGATTATAGATTCCGTATATTTACCGAAATGATTAATAATTAAACCATTAAATAATTAGATAATTCACGCCTTGAAGCCTCCCCTTTCAAGGAAAAAAAGCGGTCGTTTGCGAAACGCCATATCTAATCGACCAAGAGAAATAAATCTTTTCCTTATTCATCAATCCTCTCCCTAAAAGGGAGAGGTAATTATCAATTATCAATTAATGAACAATCCTAAATGATTTGTGAAAAAACTGTAGGGGTTTGGTCGTATCAGTCTAATTTTTGCTTGGGTTTGGAGACCAAACCCCTACGATAAAATGTTAAAACCTAATACCGTTTTGCCTAGAGGATCTCTGGGTATAATTGGGATTTAAAAATCTCCAAAATGGGAAAAACACAGTCAAGATTAGCTATCTATGATTTTGGGAAAAAAGTTTATTATGGCTCCTGGGTTTGGAGACCAAACCCCTACAATAAAATGTTAAAACCTATTTTAGGATTGCTATAAAATTCCTATCAAAATTTAACTTTCTAATTCCTCAACTGACTTAGGAACTCCCGCAGTTAATACCTCACATCCTTCCTCCGTAACCAAAACATCATCCTCAATTCTTACTCCAATTCCCCGCCAACGATCGTATACTTCTGGTTGACCTTTTACTGGTTTAATATTAGGACCAATATAAATACCAGGTTCCACAGTTAATACTTGTCCTGGTTGTAAATTTTGCGGTTCTTCTCCCCATTGATAAACACCTACATCATGCACATCTAAACCTAACCAATGTCCAGTTCTGTGCATATAAAAAGGCTTATATTTTTCCTTTTCAATTATTTCATCAATATTACCTTTTAACATTCCTAAATCTATCAATCCTTCTACTAAAACTCGGACTGCCGTATCGTGAATTTGCTTATAAGGATTTCCTGGTTTTACTTGTTCAATTGCTGCTAACTGCGACCTTAAAACTAACTCATAAATAACCTTTTGTTCTGGTGTAAATTTCCCACTAATTGGAAAAGTTCGAGTAATATCAGAATTATAATAATTGTAAGCAGCTCCAGCATCAATTAATAACAAATCATTTTCTCGCATTTTCCGATTATTTTCTATGTAATGAAGAATGCAAGAATTAGCACCAGAAGCAACAATAGAAGGATAAGCAGGAGTAGCTCCATGACGAGAAAATATATACTCCATTTCCGCTTGAATTTGATATTCAAACTTCCCCTCTTCAGCAAACTTCATCGCATGGTTATGAGCATCAACAGCAATATCAGCAGCTGTCTGCATTTGTGCTAATTCCACATCACTTTTAATCAGACGCATCGGATGTAAAATTGTACTTGAATCTTGAATAGCTGTTGGTCCAATGCCATGTCTGGGATAGACTCGCATCAAATTTTGCCAATGTTTAAACACTGTTTCATTGAAGTGGCGATCGCGTCCTAAACGATAATAAATTTTATCTGCCTTTTTCAAATATTCAGGCAATTTTTGATTTAATTCATTAATAGAAAAAGCTGCGTCCGCACCATACCTTTCCTTAGCAACTTCCACACCAGCACGATAACCAGTCCAAGTTTCTTTTTCTTGGTCTTTTGGTTGCACAAACAAAACAAACTTATGCTTTTCATGGTGAGGTGCAATAACCGCCACAGCTTCCGGTTCATTAAAACCTGTTAAATAAAAAAAGTCGCTATCTTGACGATAGGAATATTCTACATCATTGTGCATGACAGCCATTGGCGCACTTCTAAAAATAGCCGTACCATCGCCAATTTTTGCCATTAAATTTTCCCGTCGTTGTTTATATTCTGAGTAAGTTGTCATATTTTTAGAACTAAGAAGTAAGGAATAAGGAACAAAGGAAAATCATATCAAATTTTTTAGTATCTGTTCGGTTATCCTTTGGGAAGCAAGTTATATCATGTCCACTGGTATCGTTTGTGTAAACCGAAGCGTGAATATATACAATAAATTTAAGTTTTTTCAGGTTTTTAAGCCTTATTCCTTATTCCCTATTCCCTATTCCTTCTTCCTTATCTTTAACTTACAATACCAATGCTACCGGACTTGATACTAAATCTGGTTGAGAAAGAATCTTTATTATGAAGATAATGCAGAAGTCCAGTAGTGGACTGTTTCAACTACAACTGTGCAATAGATTTTTGTTTCTAGGTGTCTTTCTCTCCCCACCCTCCCCACACTCGCCATTTTAGCTGTGTCAGTCCAGTAGGGTGCGTTTCCGCTAAGAGCGGACATGAAAATACGGCTAAAATTCAGACGATGAAAGAGATTCAGCCGTCGTAACGCACCATTTTAGATATGGGGAAAAAAAGAAAATTTTTTCCTTGAGCGTCCATCCTCTCCCTAAAAGTGAGAGGTCATTTCAGTTATCAGTTATCAGTTATCAGTTATCAGTTATCAGTCAACCTCCGACTTTAGTCGGAGGCTTGAAATACTGAGTTAAATATTTTTTCATCCCCTTAAAAGGGGAGGCTTTGGACCTCATTTTTTGGTAATTATTAATTGTTAATTATTTAAAATAAGTCTAAATACTTACTCAAATTTTCCCACTTTCATGTACTACATTTTGTCGTGATGAATGTGGGTTAATTGTTTTTTTAGTCAGTAATTTGTTACAGTTCTTTGAAAGATCCAAAAACTTGAATTGCCTTGATTATTTACTAGATCTTATAATATTAAAACTGTTTATTTTTGTTCATTTGTTTAACTGTTGCCATCATTTCTCCTAAAAAGGGTAAACCAATAATCGCAGGAAGAAAATAACGAGAAGTGCATAATAAACCTAAAGCTGCTCCTGTAGCTTCTCCAAAATAAGGTTGATAAAATAAAATCAAAGCAGCATCACGAGTACCCACTCCAGCAAAAGTAAGTGGTAATAAACCAGCTAAAATTGCCAGAGGAGATAAGGCTAAATTAGTCAAGAAAGGAACATCTGCTTTAAGAGCTAAAATAAATAACCAGATTTGAAATAAATGTAAAAACCAAATAAAAATAGAAGTAGTAGAAACTTTAATTAATTGTCTTTTATCCTCCCAAAAATAATCGTGCATTTCTAACCATGATTCTTTTAAACTCTCTAACTTTTTACCTATTTTTTTAGGTAAAATCTTAATCCCAATGTCAAAAAAAACAATAGCAAATTTTCTAGAACCTAAGAGAATTAAACCTAATATTAAACCTACTCCTACTCCTATAGTCATCAACCAGAAAAGAGAATTTTTGTCAGGATAAACTATCAAGCCAAATACACACCATAAAAGTAGTGATAACATATCACAGGCTTTTTCAAAGACTACTAAAGAGAGAGATAGAGTACCACTTAAATGTCCTCTATCTTTCATAAAATAAGCCTTAGCAATATCACCCATTTTTGATGGTAAAACCATATTCAAAACACTAGCACCTAAAATCAAACGATTTGCTTCCAGAAAATCTAAACTGCTTCCTTTAGGCATTAATTGTTGTAATCGCCATGAGGTAAATAAAGTAATAGGAATTACCATTGCTAAGGATAAAAACATTATTAAACCATCACAATTAGCAAAAACTTTTGCTAAATTCTGTAGGTCAATTTTAGAGTAAATAATTAATAGGATAGCAACGCTTACGGCAATAGAAATATATTTTTTCATTGAATTTATTAGATGATTAATTCTTGCTATGTAAGCATTCAGCTATTAGCGGTCAGATCTCAGCAATAAAAATGAATGAAGCAAGCACTTGCTTAACTTCTACTACATTTTTAAACAAAGAATTGAAGCACAAGAACAACAAGCTTAAATTGTCCACTAAAGGTAATAAAGCTGATAGCTGATAGCTGAATGCTTATCTTATAATTTTCTTTCTAATGTTAAATTTTGCTTGGGTTCAAGTTGTTTTATTTGTGGAGTAAGATCGAACCAACGTTGTAGTTGTCCTTCTTGAAAAGTTCGACTCATAACTACATATATAGAAGTTTGATCGCAACCTATTCCCCCAGCAATAACAGAATCCCATGATTCTGCTGTTAATTGATCGTAAACAACCCAATTACCATTATCCCACTGTAAAGAACGATAGAAGCCAAAAGGAGCATTTTTCTTACCAGTAATCAGTATTTTTTGCAGAGTTTTACGGATTAAATTTGGGAAAAAACGTCCTAATGTAAACATAACTATTCTTAAAACAATTAAATTAAAGCTAGTCATTTGTTTTTGTTTTGCCCAACCTAAAGAACCTTGAATAATAATTTCATTTTCCCCTAGTTCAATTTTGTAACGAGAGCTAACTAAATGAGCTACTGCATTTTTGACTTTATTTCCTTCCTTGATTAAAACAGAAAATTGAGTATCAGAAACAATTAATTTATTGTCACGAAATAGTTTAAAAACTCCTCCTTTATTAAGAGCAATATAAAGTTCAGTATTTTCCCTCCTATCTATTAAAATACCTCCTTCTTTTAAATGAAATCTTCCCTGAGGGCGAGGGGATAAATCAGGTCTAACTTCAACAAAATCACGCCAAGCTAAGAGGTAATTCCAAGTATGATGTCCCACTATATGATCGTCCGCATAACAAGGATTTAATCCTTTTTCTAAACCCTGTAAAAAGCGGTCGTTAATATTCAATGCTTCTGGCATCCATTTGCCAACTAATTCAAATCCATAAGGAAAGAAATTATAAGTATTACGACTGGTATATTCTCCACCATAAGAGCCATCTGGATGAACAAAATGACTAGCAAGAGCCACAGCTTTCGCTAAAGCACCTTTTAGATCTATATTAGGATTAAGTTCATAAATCCATGCTAAACAAGAAATAGTTAAAGTATGATAACCTGGGTCACATCCTTCATACTCTTGAAACCAACCTTCATGGTTTTGCCATGATAAAACTTGTTCTAAACGCTCTTGTTTACTTTGATTCCATTTATCAGTTTTTAATAAATCAGAAAGCAACTCTAAACATAAAACAATTAATGCTTGATGATTTGTCAGTCTCCCACTTTCTTGATGATGTGCTAACCAATCAGCTCTTTTTTCAAAAAATCTTAAAGCATTTGGATTATCTAATTCCATTAACTTATAACTTTCAATACAAGCTAATAAAGAAAATGCTGCTGCTCCTCCTGCTCTTTCAAAAGGAAAATAATCATCACAAGAACCATCTTTATGAGCGCTTTTGGCAGCAAATAAAATTCCTGCTTCTACCCAATCTCTAATAATTTCTTGACCATAAAAATGATTTTCAGGAATGTTGGTTTTATAAGCCAATGCTAGAGGAAAAACAAATTCTTGGCTCATTCCACTGGGAAAATCTATAATTTTATACTGCCAAAAATTTCGATCAAAACAGCCATAATTATAGCTATGAACATTTCGATCCATTAAAGTTAATATTTTAGGTATTTGGGCGATCGCCTCTTGAGCAAATAAGTTACGATTCATAAATTTTTCTTCCTTTAAATTAGCTTATAAATCTAAATTTTTAACTTGATTATTAAATCTCTCAAGATTAGATCTACGCTTTTCTTCTGTTTCTTTAATCAATTGTTTTATCCCAGCAATTTCTTCTGGAAAATTTTTCTGATAATTTTTTGAATCATTACGGATTTTTGTTAAATGAGTCTCAATATTATCTTGATTAATTAAGACACCGAAATCTTGAGGATATTCATCTTCATCATCTTTTGGTAAATTTAAAATTTTTACCAAAACCTTGTCACCAACTATTTTCTTATAATGAGATGACTCTATGAAATATTTCATTTGATTTTCACTATCCAGAGGTGGAACAGTTTCCATGGTTATAGCATTATAGCCACTGAAATCCCATAAATTAATTGGTGGTTTATCCTGATTTTTTCTTGACTGTTCAGCAATAATTCTAACTAAGTCTCGCTTCCAGTCCTCAAATTGAGGATTTAATCCCATCAACCGAATTGTTTCTAGCTGTTTTGCATGAACAGGAGATATAAATAGATATAATTCAATATTATGTTTGTAGCAATACTCAATTAAATTATTAAAATCTTTTAATCTTTCATCACTTAATTCAAAACCAGCATATAATGATTGATAAATCATATACTGAGATAAAGTTCTCCTAAATAATTCTCGATGCTTGAGATTTGGTAATTCCTTATTTCTTGTTCCTAAGTTGTCATAATAATTAGCTTTATTTCCTCTATAATTAAATTTTAGAGTATCAATAGATGATTGTAAAGTTTCCAGATAAAGTAAGTCAGGAATACTGGCAATAAAAACATTTTTATTAGCGAATCTTGATTCCTTAAAGTCACCACTAACACTTATTTGATTATTAAAAGAGAAAAAATCTAACCCTAATATTACCATTTTCAAGCGGGAGTTTTTTCTGGTTTGAGCAAAATCTATAATTTGATGAAGTTCATAGATTCCTGCTAAAGGTAATCCTACATTATATGTTTTCTGAGAATCAAAAACTTGAGAACGAGGATTTAATCCATTCTGTACCCTTGATGTTCCTAATAAGAGAATTTCATAGTTACCTTGTTCAATATCAATACTCTTAACTTTACGCATTCCTTGTTTTTCAATCAAAGGTTTTTCTCGATTAAAATACTCAATGTTGATAATCCGATAAATTTTATAAGGATCTACTAATAGATTGATAGTAAATACGATTGTTAATTGAGAAATAACAACTACACCAAATATTTTTAGAAAACGAGCATAATCTTTCATCGGACTATCACCTTAAAACTATTAAGAAAACAATAATTTTTGGTAGTTCCTCTTCATTATTAATTATCTCAATTTTTTAATTGACTTCTATCTATATTAATAATACAATCATTACTTAAGTTTTGAAAATTAGAGTTAGAATCTTTCTTAACTAAGATTTGAGATTCATTTTCCACATTTATATGTTGAATTTGCTTAGGGTCATTTTCATTTAATAAAACTAATAAAGGATACTCAAAAGAAGAATTTTTAAAAGTCAACCCTATATTTTTACATTGATTTGATTCTACTCTCACAACTTCATCTAAATAAAATTGTTGATATTTTGGTTGAGTTTGAAAATACTGTTCTACTCTTGAACTTTGAAAAATATTGTTCTCCCCAATTAATGGTCTTACCGAATTAAATAGAACCCATTTGTAAGAAAGAAATAAAACAAGTATTGCCAAGAAATAGCTTACTTGTTTGGGGAAAGATTTAGAAAATACAATAGCTACCAAAGGAGAAAATAATATAAATAGAGGTAAATGTAATCGACAACGATAAGGAGACCATGTTAAAAGACTTGCGAATAAAATAAAACCTAAAACTAGAACTATCCCATATTTAATTAAAAGTTTATTTGTCCATATTTTTTTATTAAAAGTTAATACAAAAAATGACCCTATTATTAATAATAAATGCAAAGGATTACCTGCAACATCTTCATTAGTAGATAAGCCAGGAACATAAAATCTCCTTGCCTTAGGGCTAGTTAAAGCTGGATCTGATAAGTCTATTCCTAAGACGCCGTGAATAATTTCTAATACTTTACTTGTTAAACCTGTAGTAGGAGAAATTATTTTTTCTAATTGTAGATTTCTGACAATATCAGCATGCAATGATAAATGTTTTAATATTCCTGAAATAGAAATCAATACACCCAACTCTTTATTTGTTTCTCCCGTACCTGCCATTCCTAATACAGAGTCAAAAAGAGCATAATTCCTTAAATAATGTCCTAAATTAATGGCTAATACTATTAATAAAATAATAACTATAGGTTTAATAGCTTGCCATTTTAAATTCTTAATTCCCCACAACAATAACCAAATACAAAATGGGAAAGCATAAATATAAGCTGTACCTTTTGTTAAAATAGCTAAACCTAAACTACACCCTAAAAACAGAATATTACTTTTAGATATACCGTTTTCCAGGGTTAAAAATGTAAAATAAACAAAACAAATTAACCAAAAAGTAACTACAAGATCGTTATTAGTACCAGAAGCTTGTAGAATTCCCATAGGAATAGTTACAGCAAAAACACTAGCCAGAATTTGATCCCGAATATTACCACCTAACTGTTTAGCAAGAATAGAAACACCCAAGATACTCATTACCATGCTACCCCACTGGATCGTATTCACAAAGCGATCGCTTTTGTTAAGAATTTGAAAGTGAGCCATGGCAAATTCTGACCAAGGATTTTGATAGAGATGAAATAAATTATAGGTAGGATAATGAGCGACAGTATTATTTTGAATCCAATAATATATGCGGGGTAAATGATACTCCATTGAATCGGAGTGATTTGGTGCAGCGACTATTGCATTTATACCAATTAAGAATACAATAATTGTTATACAGGTGAGCAAAAGTATTAACATTGGTGATAATCCCAGTAAACTTTTGCTCCATCTTTTGAGATTATCTGTATGTTTTTCTAACGAAGATTTTGTTAATAAAAATACATATAAACAATCTATCAATAACCAAGCTGCTATTACCCAAAAATACTGAAATAAACCAAATAGACTAAGTAATTCAGTTATTATTGTTAAAATTAGTCCCCATAAAACAATTGCTTTAAAGAAACTATCACGCCAATCATTTTTTTGAGTTAATAGTTTAGCAAAAATTAAAACTAAGGATAAGATCGGAAGAATTATCATTTTTAATACTTCAATAATTCAATAATAAATATTTTGAAAAATACCAGCTTTTTTTTCTACCAAAACAAAGCTAGTCAAAATTAGAATTTTTAGGGTTATTTTCTAATGAGTTAGCCAAAAAATTACGACGTAATTTTAACTGAATATCTTCTAAAAGCTTACGATTAACTGACATCAAATCAGCAATTAGACCAAAAATAAATAACTGAAAGCCCATTAAAATTAAAATTGCAGCTAAGACTAAACTAGGGACATGAGCTTTAGTCGTCCCACTCCAGTATAGAATTAACCAACGTAAACATAATATCAAACCAAAACCAAAGGGAATCGTCCCTAAAATTGTGAAAAACTTTAGAGGCTTATAAGTCATAAAAATCCGAACGATCGTAAAAATCGATCTTTGGATATAAGCTGGAATGCTTTTAACTAATCTGGATGGTCGTAAATAACCATTAGTTCTAATGGGGACAGAAATAATTGTCATTCCTTTTTGTCCAGCTTGGATAATTGTTTCTAGTGTGTAAGTATATTCATTAAAAACATTTAATTGTAGTGCTGCATTGCGAGTAATAGCACGGAAACCACTAGGAGCATCAGCAATATTTGTTTCACTAGCAATACGGACGACTAAACTACCTATTTTTTGTAAAAATTTCTTGATTGGTGAAAAATGTTTAATCTCTTGAATTGGTCTAGCACCAATTACTATTTCTGCTCTTCCATCTAAAATTGGTTCAATTAGTTTAGGTATATCTGCTGCACAATATTGATTATCAGCATCCGTATTAACAATAATATCAGCTCCATGGTGCAAACAGGCTTCTATTCCTGCCATAAAACCTTTTGCTAATCCTTGATTATATTCAAAATTAACAATATGATCGACTCCTGATGCTTTGGCCACTTCTAAGGTTTTGTCAATACTACCATCATTAATAATCAACCATTCGATCTTATCTATACCAGGAAGTTCTCTAGGTAATTCAGTTAGAGTCATTCCTAAAGTAGCTTCTTCGTTATAACAGGGAATTTGTATAATTAGTTTAGTCATTAATCTTTTTTCTCTTTTTTCTTTTGGTAACTAGGGTAGTTTGTCCGCTTTCAGTAGTGCAGTGGCTGGACTTATCTATGGCAACCTGAACTTGACTTTCTTTTTTACTTTTGTCAACCTCTCTAACTCTGTAAAATTCATACTAAACCCGCTTTAGACAAAAGCTTTATGATGAAGGGAAGGCAGAAGCCAGAGGGCAAAAGGGTTAGAGAATAATTTAAAAAAGGTACTTTTGATAACCCATATTTGGTATCATATCCTCAATCAGAAAACTATAATTTTATTATCTAATGATTAGAGTTTTTTTGGGAATAGCTTTACACTTTGTAATAATATTTTTTCATCGGAATATTGTCGAGGCTGACCTCACCAAACTAACTACTATATTATAAACAAGATTTACTGTTAAACTAATTCCTCTTCAACTACTCCCTTAACATGAGCCTGTAAAAATACGCATTTTCTCTGGTTCAATTTGTTGGCGATAGTGTAGACTAGCATAGCTAAAAGTGTTGATTAATCTAGTGGACTGAAACAGCTAAAACTGTGCAGACCGCTTTTTTTGGTATAATTTCTGTTATAGCAAGGTTTGACTATTTTTTTGTAATGCACCATTTAAGGTGTCTCATTCTACTAGGATGTATTAGAAAGCTAAAATATAACGTTTGACAAAGATTGAAAAATATGTCATGACGCACCATTTTTTTTATATGTTTTACCCTACTACTAGCGCGTCTAGCTTGATCATGTAGGTAAGTTTTAGCAGATTTAGACCTTTACCCAACCCCCTCTCCTATAGCAGAAGTTAGGACATTTTTTCCCTCTACCCTCTTTTTCATAAGAGTAGTTTTTTTTCACCCACTTTAGTCTAGACCTATTATGACAAAGAGCAAGTTTTTTATCCTAACCATTTAATCAAATATGATCTAATATTAAACTTAATCAATATTTCCTACGAACCTCTGTTTTCTATTATCTATAAACCAGAGTCTTGTAAAATTATTTTTTCACCCTTAGTATAAGCTGTTGTGCATTTAAACGACTTATTGTTGTGTGCTTTGTTCAAGGGAAAACCATTATTAATTCTGAATTATGACTGGCTAAGATGCATTTTAAATCCGTCTTAGCTTAACATTATATTTAAGATAAAAAAGAACTAAAAGTTAAGCCCCAAAAAACTACTTAACTCTTAGTTCTTTTTTTAATATTTGGCACTCCAACTATTACTTAGGTAGAGTAATTTATCATCCTAAAATAACTAAGAAGGTACACAAAATTAATTACACATTTTCTCAGAATGAATCCCTTATACTGTATACCTCACATCAAATTAGGGTAGCTATACCGTTTCACCGAAGTCAGAAGTCAGGAGTCAGAAGTTAGATTTGATAGATTAAAAACTTTGACAATAACATAGTTTCAGGCAATTATTTGACATTTAAAGTTGGAAACTATTTGTGACATCCTTAAAGTGAATTGGTATAAACAATTTTGTTTGGATGCTTATATTCATAGGACTTAGGTAGAAACCGGGTGGATCGACAAAATTTTGTGATTTGAAAAACAATAATTAGGATAATAAACCCGGTTTCTTGTTTGAGTGTGTAACTCCTGTTCAATTGAAATGCAGAAACTAAATTAAATTACAGGAACATAACGTTCTTTTTCTGGAACATCAGTGTACTCAGCCACAATTTGTCGGAACTCGTCGCCATCAATAGTCTCTTTTTCAATCAACAGATCCACCAAACGATCGATAACAACCCGCTGATCTCGCATCATCTGACAAGCGTCTTCATAACAATGTTCTACAATAGTTCTAACTTGAGCATCAATACGAGAAGCAATTTCATCAGAATATTCTGAACGAGTCATTAAGTCACGACCCAAGAAGACCTCACTTTGTCCAGTTTCCAAAGACATCGGACCCAAATTCGACATACCATAACGAGTCACCATTTGACGCGCCATTCCTGTAACCTGTTGCAGGTCATTACCAGCACCAGTAGTCACCTCAGCATCACCAAAAATTACCTTCTCAGCAGCACGACCACCGAGAGCACCAGTAATGCGAGCTAGAATTTGCGATCTAGAGATTAAACCTTGCTCTTCATTAGGCATAAACCAGGTGAGACCACGAGCTTGACCGCGAGGTACCAAAGTCACTTTTTGCACGGGGTCATGTTCTTTAACTAGAGTACCAACAATGGCATGACCAACTTCGTGATAAGCAATAAGTCGCTTGCTCTTACCATCCATGAGTGGAGTACCTTCCATACCTGCAACCACTCTGTCTACAGCATCATCAATTTCTCGCATGGTAATTGCTTCTTTGCGACGACGAGCAGTCAGAATAGCAGCTTCATTCAATAGGTTAGCTAAATCTGCACCTGTAAAACCAGGAGTCCGACGAGCGATCGCGTCTAGAGATATTTCATTACTTAGCTTCTTATCGCGAGCATGAACATCTAGAATTGATAAACGACCCTTAATATCAGGAGCATCAACAGTAACTTGACGGTCAAAGCGACCAGGACGTAACAATGCAGAGTCTAAAACATCAGGGCGGTTAGTTGCAGCAATAATAATAATTCCACTGTTGCCTTCAAAACCATCCATTTCAGTTAGTAACTGGTTAAGAGTTTGTTCCCTTTCATCATTACCTCCACCGATACCAGCACCACGTTGTCTACCCACAGCGTCAATTTCATCAATAAAGATAATACAAGGGGCGTTTTCCTTAGCTTTTTTAAATAGGTCGCGTACACGGGAAGCACCCACACCTACAAACATTTCTACAAATTCCGAACCAGATATACTAAAGAATGGGACACCAGCTTCACCAGCGATCGCCTTAGCTAACAAAGTTTTACCAGTTCCAGGAGGACCAACCAATAGCACACCTTTAGGAATACGCGCTCCCACTGCAGTAAATCTTTCTGGTTTTTTCAAGAAAGTAACAACCTCTTGTAATTCTTCTTTGGCCTCATCAACCCCGGCCACATCATCAAATAGAACACCTGTTTTGGCCTCCATTGAGAAGCGAGCTTTAGACTTACCAAAGTTCATTGCTTGTCCAGGGCCACCAGGAACATTACTAGAGCGACGGAATAAGAAGAACAGACCAACAATCAATAAAATTGGGAAAATCAAATTTCCTAATAAACCCCATACTGCTCCTTCGCTGCGTGGAGGGTGACTGTCAAAATTAATATTTGCCTCTCGCAGACGAGAAATTAGGTCTGGGGAATTAACAGGTAAATCTACCCTTAATCTTTCGACTTGGTTGTTCAGCTCATCTACAGCTTCTACAATAGCTGTCCGACCACCATCATAGAGGTCTACGCTGGTAACTCGATCTGCTTGTAAGTAGTCCAAAAATCTGCCATAGCTCATACGGGTTCTCGCAGCGTTGTTACCCATATTTACTGCTGTTTGGGCAAATGCCCCTTGCCAGATAAAAAAACCAATGACCAAAGCTGGCAGACTCCACAGTACAATTGTTCTCCAAGAAATTTTCATCAAAAAATGGCCTTTTTTAGTAAAATTGCATTAAATAAGGAAGAAATGTAGTTTTCTACACTCATAATATTAACAATATTTAACATAACAAGAGAGATTAGGGCAACTGGTAGTGCATCAGCAAAGTGTGGGATAAGTCGCGTATTGCTGGCGAATAATCACTCAAAGCACTGATATATAAAGGTTAACCACATTTTTGTCGTGAAAAAAGTGCAAATTTTTCAGCCTTTAAGACTAAAAAGTTAAGACAGCTGGCAGACTTCCATAATAAAGATACAGCTACAATTATTTATTCCTCCAAATGTTCGGACGTCTTCCCACCCTCCCCAAACTTCCCACCCTCCCCAAACTTCCCACACTTCCTTGACGCACTACCGGGCAACTTTTATGCTTTTAACTATCCCATAGAGGTGTGAATACCTTGGACAGGTCTCCCGACTTGAAGCAAATGGCATGGTGTTATAGTGCCTCCTTTCCTGCGGAATGCTGGGCAAACTGAGGAGCTTTCCTTACGGAATGCTACGCAAATGCTAACAGTCAGTCGTGGTCAGACTGACAAAATAAAGACCTGTATTATGTGATTATGTTTTTATGAAGTATTATCGAGTTGACTGAAATTTGTGAAGGTACTTTCATTAACTGAATAATGAATAATGGATAATTACCTCTTTTACAATTGATAATGGATAATTATTTTGGTTTTCGGCTGTCGCCGACATGAAGCGCTTCCCGACATGAAAAGGGTTTGCGGAGCATGACAAAGGTCAAGCTTTGGGGAACGCTTTCCATAATTATCAATTATCCATTATTAGTATTAGGAGAGGCAATAAAGCCCGATTGATTAATTATCAATTATCAATTATCCATTGGTAACTCTATCTTGTATAATTATTAATTTTGTCAGGCGATTTGAGTCCCTTAGTGCCATTCGTCCCGTTGGTCTTAATTCCTTAATAGATATAGCGTTACGCATGAAGGTTAGGAGATTTATAAATCCTGAAACCCTTTGATAGTATACTATTCCCTATTCCCTATTCCCTATTCCCTATTCCCTAGCGGGTAGCGCTATATAAATAGAAATTTAGGACTTTCAATAACGGTAATATTTTGATTTAAGAGTTTAGTGAGGAATACAGCCTAATGGTAATTAAACAGCCAGCAGCAGCAGCAATGCTGACCCAGAAACCAGCCAATGTTAGTAAAAAAGCAATTCTTAGTGCCGATCTGGGGCGAACAGCTACCAAAGCTTGTGTGAGTCGTACCCCAAATGGTGTAGTTTTTATTCCAGCCAATGTCAAACAATTAAGTGTAGATCAAGTCAGAGCTGGTAATTTTGAGTCTAAAGCTACAGACCCTTTATTAGATATGTGGCTAGAATATCAGGGATCTGGATATGCTGTAGGTCAATTAGCTGCTGACTTTGGAGCTAATCTATTTGGTGATGAACGATCTTTTGCTAAGTCGAAAGTTGAAGATGCTTTAATTAAAATTTTGGCCTGTGCTGGCTATTTTCAGCTCAAAGGAGAATTTTCGGTTGTGATGGGTTTGCCTTTCTATTCTCAAGAGCAATTTGAAAAGGAAAAGGCACAAATTATTAGCCAACTGCAATGTCCTCATCAAATGTCTTATCGAGGCGGTGAACCTGTAGAAATTAGAATTAACAAGGTTTGGGTAATGCCAGAAGGATATGGCAGTTTGCTGTGGTCTGAAGCTAATCATGGTAAAGAATTTCAGCCAGAATTGCCCAAATTATCCCTTGCTATTGTTGATATTGGCCATCAAACCACCGATTTCTTGATGGTAGACCGTTTCCGGTTTGCTAGGGCAGCTTCTAAGAGTGAACCTTTTGCTATGAGCCAGTTTTATGAGGATGTGGCTACTAAGATTGAGGGAGCAGATCCTCAATCTCTGTATTTGTTGCAAGCTGTCCATAAACCTGAAGGTCAGCGTTCCTATCGTCCCAGGGGTGCAACAAAACCTATTAATCTAGACGGTATTGTACCTGAATTGCGTAAAGTTTTTGCCGCTAAACTTTGTGACCGTTTGATTAAGTGGATACCAGAAAGGGTTACTGATGTTGTTCTTGCTGGTGGTGGGGCAGATTTTTTCCGGGAAGATTTGCAAAGGCTACTCCAAGAGGCAGGTCTGAAAGCTCATTTGGCTCAACCACCTAGAGAAGCAAATGCTCTGGGACAATACATCTATGGGGAAGCTCAATTAGCAATATCTAAGTAAGTTGTTCCTTAGTGGGACATTAGATTCAAGATATTTGAAGCTATTAATTATAGTAGAATATGAATCACCTCAATGTCAAAGCCCAATCTAAAATTGAGTAGAGCAGTATATTCTTACTCTAGTTGTTTCTGTATCTGGAAGTAAAAAATAATGGGGACAGAGTAGAAAAGAAATTTTCTTTGTCCTCTAAAAACAGTAAAGTAAAGTTGAATATTGGATGACAAACTGGATTATTGTCTATAGTAGCTAAGATATTTCTTAAACAAAACAATATTTACCAATGGATAATTAATAATTAAATAGCAGTCAGCACTCGGCATGATTGACTTTTTTTGAAATTTAGGAGGATATCTCAACCCCGACTCAACCATCCAGTGCTTGGGGTGGCCTTTTATTTAACCCAAGGTCAAAAAGCTGTTAATGTTTCGCTTTTGCTGCGCGGCATGAAATGCTACATGAAAATAATTATCCATTATCCATTGTTCATTACCAATTGTTAAAGAGGTAATTATCCATTATTCATTATCCATTATCAATTAATGAGTAGAATACTTGATATTGTGCTTTGTCTAAGTTAATTAAAATATTAGCGGATGTTGTGGGAAAAAAATCAGAAAAAAGAAGTATTTTTTACAGAAGAGGCAGCAGATAAGCAGTTGTTGGCAGCTATTGAAAAAGAGTTGAATTCCCAAAAATACCAAACTTTTAGTAATCTCTGTAAGCAAGCTCTATGGCAATTTTTGTATGTATCTTCGTCTACAGAATTAGCTCAATCTGCATCAAATTTGCAACGTCTAGAACACAGAATTTATGAAAAGTTGACTCAACATTTTTCTGAGTTGGAAAAAAAATTTGCTGCTAGTGAATTGAATGAATCTAATAATATAAGTCAATTAAATGACCTGAAAAGAAACTTGAGTCAAATTAATCAACTCTTGACTCAAATGCAATTGAATTTTGATGATAAATTTCTTGAAGTTTTGCAGGCTTTTAAGGCAGAATTGCCAAAAATTGAAGCAGGTATTAATCAACTAGAAGCAGGTATTAATCAACTAGAAGTACCTATTGTTAAGACTACTCAGGACCAAGAATTAACTTCTACTAAACCCACAGAAGGAGAAGCAGAAGCAAATTTATCTGCTGAAGAATCAATAACAGAATCAGATCCTTTATTGCAGCGCTTAGGTTCTCTTATAGAAGATTTCTAATTATAGCAGTTTTCATTAATATAGAGTACAGATATTTGGGTTTAAAGGAAGAAGGAAGAAGGAAGAAGGAAGAAGGAAGAAGGAAGAAGGAAGAAGGAA
>NZ_JBNHEQ010000248.1:0-13526 GCF_050016015.1 Dapis hubbardiae BLCC-M172 | reverse complement strand
GTTTTAACCTTCTTGTAATTATCAATTATCCATTATCAATTATCAATTAATGAACCTATTGCTAACAGTGCTATCCACAACTGATATAATGTATCTATACGAATAATAGGTGATAAAAAAATTTTTGTTTGTAGTATTACTCTAGACCATAAAATATATGAAATAGGGCTAGAGCAATACTACGAGCTTCTATATAAACAGTGATATGAATTCTGACTTCTTTTTTGCCAAAGTAATATCTATTTTATTTTAATTTATATTCTTATTTTCAAATATTAAAAATTGATACAATTGGTCAGTAAATTTTCTCATACTACTACTTGAGGAATTAATATAAAGACAGGTTAGACTTTCATTAATTGAAAGAAATCATCTCATGCTACAAGCACTTGTTCGTTATTCCAAAATTTTGGAGATTATCGGCGACATTATCCGCGTTCAAGTTCCTGAGACTGCCCACCAGCAAGAGAATAGCCCACGCTTCGGGGACTTGGCCGTAGTAGAGAATAGTGATGGGAGCCTCTCTTTAGCTCAAGTTATTAACCTTAAAGAAGATACTGTTGCTCTCCAGGTGTTTAAAGGTACTAAAGGCATTTCAACGGATTCATCCGTAAGTTTTCTGGGTCATCCGATGAAAGTAACCTATTCAGAGAATATTCTAGGAAGGGTGTTTCGAGGAACCGGAGAACCTATAGACGGTGGGCCGGAATTGTCACAAGATCCCAAAGTTACCATTGGTGGGCCATCAGTTAATCCCATGCGGCGCATCTTGGCCTCAAAGATGATCCGCACCAATGTTCCCATGATCGATATTTTTAACTGTCTGGTGGAAAGCCAAAAGATCCCTATTTTCTCGGTTTCAGGGGAACCCTTTAACCCCTTTCTGGCTCGTATTGGGGTTCAAGCTGATGCAGATATTGTGGTTTTTGGGGGGCTAGGGTTAATTTTCGATGACTATTATTTCTTTCGTCAAGCCTTTGAAGATGCAGGGGTGTTTTCGCGGACGGTGATGTTTGTTAATCTGGCTTCCGATCCGATCGTGGAACGGATGTTGATTCCAGACATGGCATTAGCAGTGGCAGAACACTTTGCCGTAGAAGAAGGTAAGCGGGTTTTAGTGCTACTGTCAGATATGACGGCCTTTGCTGATGCTCTCAAAGAAATTAGTATTTCTATGGATCAAGTGCCTGCTAACCGAGGTTATCCAGGAGACTTGTATTCCCAACTAGCTCGTCGCTATGAAAAAGCAGCCGACTATGCTCAAGGGGGATCGGTGACGGTGCTTACTGTTACCACAATGCCAGGAGATGATGTAACTCACCCTGTTCCTGATAACACAGGTTACATTACTGAGGGACAATTCTACTTGCATGATGGTAAACTTGACCCTTTTGGTTCCCTGTCCCGACTAAAACAAAATGTGATTGGGAAAGTAACTCGTGAAGATCATGGTCAAATTATGAATACCATGATTCGCTTTTACTCTGGTGCTACGGATGCTGAACAAAAACAGGCCATGGCTTTTGATTTATCTGAATACGATCATAAGTTATTAAAGTTTGGTGAATTGTTCCAAACAAGATTTATGGATATTAATGTTTCTCTGGCCTTGGAACAAGCACTCGATCTGGCTTGGCAGACCTTATCAGAGTGTTTTGAACCCCAAGAATTATTGATGAAACAGGCACTCATCAATAAATATTTTCCCAAAAAACTAGAGTCTAAAAGTGTAGCCAAATAGTCTGTCCCATGGAGAAATAATTCCATGAAAAAAGAACACAAAAATTCTTCAGACAAGCATCCAAAACTGTCGAACAAAGAATACGAAACTGAATTAACTAAGCTTCATGGCGAACTGGTTAAATTACAATACTGGGTGCAAGAAAAAGGACTAAGAATTATCGTTGTATTTGAAGGGCGAGATGCAGCCGGAAAAGGCGGTATCATCAAGCGACTAACGGAACGGGTTAGCTCCCGGGTATTCCGCGTTATTGCTTTACCTACTCCTTCAGAACGGGAAAAAACCCAATTGTATTTCCAACGCTATATCCAACATTTCCCGGCGGCTGGAGAAATTGTAATTTTTGACCGCAGTTGGTATAATCGTGCTGGAGTAGAGCGAGTGATGGGCTTTTGTACAAAGCAACAATATGTGCGCTTTCTGCAATATACACCTGCTTTTGAAAATGCCCTTGTAGACTCAGGAATTCAACTGATTAAGTATTGGTTAGATACCAGTATGGAAGAGCAAGAACAGCGTTTTAAAGACCGTATTGATGATCCGCGTAAAATCTGGAAGTTAAGCCCGATGGATCTAGAATCATACCGACGTTGGTATGATTATTCCGAGGCAAGGGATGATATGTTTCTTGCCACTGATACCGATCATGCACCCTGGTATATTGTTCCAGCAGATGACAAAAAACGCGCCCGTCTTAATTGTATCTCCCATTTCCTCAGTTTGATTTCTTATGAAGACGTAACCCCAAAAAAAGTCAAACTAGGAGAGCGGAATATGGACAACAAGTATGATGATCGGCTTTCTTCTCAAGAAAGGCATTTCATCCCGCAGAAATACTAATTTTCGGCGTTGCTGAATAAATGTATAATTTCACAGGAGTCAGAAAGGAGTTTTTCGGTAACTTAGTTTAGGAAGAAATAGGTATAATTTCTACTCTTGTTTGGGCTTGAAATTTACCAAAAAAAGAGGTTCAAAGCCTCACCTTTTAAGGGGATGAAAAGATAAAACTTCATGACTTAAAACCTCTGGGTTTCCGTTTGTCATGCTGCGCAAACAGCCAGATGTTACTAATAACTGATGTACTGACACTTCGCGTTTGCGGAGCATTCCGGAACGGAAAGTGTCACTACTAACTGATAACTGAAATGACCACCAGTTGAATTTCATACCTCAAATCACCAACGCCTAATTTTCTTACCTAATGAGGATTGAGCTGAAATGGCTAGACTCTCCTTAACCAAAGCATCTCTGACTAAACAGAAACAAAAACTCAAGACCTTTGAGAATGTTTTACCTTCCCTAGACCTCAAACGTCGCCAAATCAGTGCCGAACGAGCCAAAGCTAGGGAAAAAATTGCCCAAACTCAACAGCAACTAGAGGAACTACAATCAGCGATCGCCAAGGAGTTACCCATGATCTCTAATGATTCAATCAATCTCAAAGGTCTGGTGAAAGTTACGGGAGTCGATCTGGCACAAGAAAATGTCATGGGAACTTGGCTACCAAAAATTAACCAAATTAAAATAGAGGTAGATGATTATGCACTTCTGGGCAAACCATTTTGGGTCGATCGTTTGGTTGAATTGTTGCGAGTTGCCCTAGAAGCAAAAATCGAACTACAAGTGGGACAGCAGCGAGTCAAGTTACTCCATCAAGCGGAACGAGTAATTACCCAAAGGTTTAATCTGTTTGACAAAGTTCTCATTCCTCAGACCAAGGCTAATATTAAAAAAATTCAGATATATTTAGCCGATGCGGAACGAGCAGGTGTTGTTAACTCCAAGTTAGCTAAACGAAAGAAGGAGAAGCAAGCAGGATGAGTATTATCACCTTAAACAAAGTTACGGTTTTTGGGTTAGGAATTGACAAGCCCAAGGTACTCGAAGGCTTGCAGACATTAGGCTGTATGCACCTCATTCCTCTGCAACCCCCACCCAAAGAAACGGAATTTGGGTCAAGCGATCGCTATGAAGATGCTCAAAAAGCCCTACAGTATATTATGGATGTCCCACGACGGCGACACCAAGTGCGGGATGAGGCACAGTTCGATCTTGATCAGTTCTTAGTAGAGGTACAGGTTAATAAGCAAAACCAGAGAGAGGCAGAAGACAAACACCTTTTCCTCACTAATCGACTCAAAAACCTGGAACCTTGGGGCAACTTCACCTTACCAGACTTAGATGAGTTGAGTGGCTACCAACTTTGGTTTTACCAAGTGCCCCACACAAAAGCTAAACATATTCGGGAGATTGAACTTCCCTGGCAGATAGTAGGAGAGGATCATCTCAATGTCTATCTGGTGATCATCGCCAAAGAAGAACCACCCTCAAATGTTCTACCTGTCCCCCGCACTCGCGCTGGTTCAGTTTCTCCAGAGGAACTACAACGCCAGTTAGAACAGGTGGAAATTGAGCTAGATGAAATTCGGGCAGAGCAAGAAGCCCTGAGTCGCTGGATATTTTTGCTGTCTAAAAATTTAGTTCGTGCCGAAGATCAGGCAGTTCTACAAGAGGCGAGCGGGCAAACGAAAGAAGAGGACGGCTTCTTCTTAGTTCAGGGTTGGATGCCCAAGCGAAACTTAAAGCAACTAGAACTGTTTTCCGAGCGGGAGGGACTAGCATTCCTGGCCGAACCTCCTCAACCAGACGAAACACCACCAACGCTGATGGAAAATCCACCCACCTTGAAAGGAGGAGAAGCCCTAGTTACCTTTTATGAGACTCCCGGTTATCGGACTTGGGACCCCTCAACTATTGTTTTCTTCTCCTTTGCCCTGTTTTTTGCCATGATTCTGGCTGATGCAGGTTATGCACTTTTGTTGTGGGTAGGGCTGATCTATTTCTGGAAGGGGATGGGACAAAGTGCTAGTGGCAGAAGCACTCGCATCTATGCTGTAGTGATTCTAACTGCGTCAGTCATTTATGGAGTGATGGTCGGGAGTTATTTTGGTGTTGCACCTGCGAAGGGGTCGTTGTTAGCTCCCCTAAATGTGTTGAATCTCCAAAACTTTGATGGGATGATGCAGCTTTCAATCGCCATTGGCTGTCTGCATTTGGCTTTTGCCAACGCTGTTGTTGCTTATCGTGCCATCGGGTTTCCGGATAAAGCCAAGCCGATCGGCTGGATTTCAGTTATCTTCGGTGGCTTTACTTGGGTAATATTGGGCTGGCAGAACTTGGCTATTGGTCTGTTGGCAGGTGGGTTCTTTGTGGTCTTTTTGGGTGCTATTCTCGGTAGTAGCCAAAAATTTCCCTTGCGACTGGTCGATGGATTCGGTGCATTGACAGAAATTACCAAGCTCTTCGGGGATGTCTTGAGTTATCTGCGACTTTTTGCTCTGGGACTTGCCAGTGGTTCTCTGGCAGTTACCTTCAATACCTTGGCACAACAGGTAATGGAGGGGATGCCGATGCTAGGGCTATTGGTCGGTCTGCTGATTCTATTGCTCGGTCATTCTATAAATTTAGGTATGGCTATCTTAGCCTGTTTTGTTCATGGTGTACGTCTGAATGTGATTGAGTTTTTTAACTGGGGTCTTTCAGAGGAAGGATACCCATTTCATGCCTTTACAAAAAAGGAGCATAGCTAATGGATGAATTTGTAATTCTGTTGGGATGGTTCGGGTTATACTCTGCCGTTGGCTTAGGAGCGATCGGCAGTGCCATCGGTTGTACCATCGCAGGACAGGCAGCTATTGGTGCCATGATAGAACTCAAGGGTGGCTATGGTCGCTTTGTGGGACTTTCGGCTTTGCCTTCTTCCATGTCCATTTATGGGATTGTGGTTATGTTTGCCCTCAATCGCCCTACGATCGCACCGGAAGCTGCTGGCGGTCTATTTGGCATTGGACTGGGAGCGGGTTTAGCGTTTCTCTTTACCGCTGTTTACCAAGGTCTGGCCTGTGCCTCGGCGATCGCTGCAGCTAAAGACAAACCGGAAATCTTTGGTCTGGCTCTGGCCCCCGCTGCCATTGTGGAGGGCTTTGCTGTCTTTGCCCTTGTGTTTGCATTGGTACTAGGTCAGGGAATACCGCAGTAATACTGTTTCACGGAAGTCGTAGGGGCTAATGGTCATTCGCCCGTACAAAAGTTATGCATTAATATTTTTTGGGGTGCAAAACTTTGACACTACAGTAATTTCAGGAAATTATTTCACATAAAGTATCAGATAAGTAGCGTAGCCTAAGTTGATAAAATTGGTATAGAAGCCCTAAGCGTATCTTTACAAAGGTGAGGGTTTTTGGCTCTTGAGTTAGGAATCTGAATTGCTGAATTGCTGAATTGGCGGAGATGGAGAAATAGATATAGAGGAAAAAGGTAGAATCTAAGCCCCTACTCCCCTACTCCCCTACTCCCCTACTCTAATTTCTATAATTTTAAATAGATCCCTTTAGGGGTTCTATAAGGAGGTTACTATTTTGACGAAAAACAAAACATCTAATTCGGCTAAGGTAGCCTCTGGTGTGGAGGCATTGATCGATCGCTTACGCAATGAAGGTGTCAATAGCGGTCGTACCCAAGCAGAACAGATCGTCCAAGAGGCGCAAGAACGCGCCGATTCGATTGTCAAGGAAGCTGAGAAACAAGCTGCTCAGATTGTTAAGCAAGCTAGAGAAGAGTCTGAAAACTTGGAACGGGCAGCCAATCAAGCCTTAGAGGTTGCTTTCCGCGATACGGTCTTGACACTCAAAAGCCAATTAACCCAAAGATTTACGGGGGAAGTGCAACGGTTAGTCGGTGCCGAAACCGAGAAACCAGAACTGCTGCAAAAGCTGATTCTGGAAGTGGTTGGTTCGGTCAAGGAGACAGTAGCTGTAGCTGAACAAGTGGAAGTGTTGCTACCCCGTAAGGTTCAAGGTCTTGAAGAACTTAGTCGTAATCCCGAAGCACTGGAGCAAGGGATACTTACCCATTTTATCCGCCTGATAAATCAAGATTTGCTGCGGGAAGGCATAAGTTTTGGTGTTACTAAGGATAACAAAGGGGGATTACAACTGCGGTTAATCGATCAAGAAGTAGTGCTAGACCTGAGCGATGCCGCCATTGCCGAGGTAATTCTTGAACATCTTCAGCCCCGTTTTCGCGCACTTCTAGAAGGGATCGTCAAATAATACCATTTCTCAAAAGCTTTTCTACATTTTGTTGAGTAGGGGAGTAGGGGAGTGTAGGGACGTTGCATGCAACGTCCGTACGGAGAAGCAAACATAAGAATAATTAACATAATTACTAGCGAAAATCAGCAAAAAAATAATTCTGATTGTATCGATCAGTTAATAACTGAAGTATCGCCCAAGTATAGCAATAATGCATGGGAATTGGTATAATATCATGTCCGCTGGTATTGTTTGTGCAAACCCAAACGTGAATATCTACAGGGAATGTAAGTTTTTCCGGCTTTTAAGCCTTCTTCCTTCTTCCTTCTTCCTTCTTCCTTCTTCCTTACCCTTACAATGCCAATGCTACCGGATTTGATATAATGCCTAAATATGTCACCCTAATGTCTAGTTTACCTCCCCTCGGTCAGCTATTTGGCTCGACACAGACTCCCCTATCCCGTCTCAAGCTAGAAAATCGGTTGAAACTATTAGATGCCAAAGATGCAGAACGGCTCAACCGAATTGCTAGCTTGATTACTTGGTCAGAACAGCCAAAGGAACGAACCGATAGCCAGTTTGTTGCAGAAGCTAACCAGTTGTTGGCCGAAATTAACAACCCTACTTTGGAAGGGATTATTACTTTTCGTCTGGAACTGCGTACTATTCTTGTGGCTTTGCGTCGTCGTCATCGTGGGGAAACTGCGCCACCTGTGGGTCAATCTTGGGGAGTGGGGCGTTGGGTTAACTCTATCGAACGCAACTGGAATGATCCAGGATTTGGCTTAGACATAATGTTGCCTTGGGTTTTGGAAGCAAATCGACTGCTTAAGGCAAATGACTCAGTAGCTCTCGAACGCTTACAATTTGAACTCACCTGGAAAATGCTCGATCGCTTTAGTTTCGGACATTACTTCGATTTTGAGGCGGTGGTAATTTACCTCATGCGTTGGAGTTTGGTAGATCGTTGGACTCGTTATGATGGTGAGGTAGCGGTGGAGCGGTTTCGGCAACTGGTTGATGAAGGAATTGAAGAGTTTACAGATTTATTTGCTTAGATTTTCTGGTTTGTTATCAAAATCCTATCTCAAGCAGTGCGACCGCATACGCCAAGATCGATCGTCTTTGACTCTGACTACTTATAAATTTTTGAGTAACTTATCATATTCACTATGCACTCCAATCCAAAACAAAACAATTGTGTCTGGTGTTTTCATAACTCCCACAGCACGCCAACCAATGCCTACTCTTACCGTTCCGGTAGCATTGGTATAATTAATATAGTTAATCTAGGAGTCAGGAGTCAGGAGTCAGAAGTTAGGAGGGAAGAGAATTTAGAAACATTCGCTCTTGGATGAAGATGAAATTTTTTTTATACCGAATTAAGGGGATTTGATATGACTTCATAGTTCATCAAAACCCATTACTCTTGTTTTTCCTTCTGATGATTCATTTAACGCTTTGCGTGCCAATTCGTCTAAGATAGAATTTTGGGGTTTGGATAAGGTTTGCTGCCATTGCAACTCGCTCTCTATATCTTCAATTAACTGTTTTGCCAGTTGGTCTTGGATATGTTCTGGCAAGTTTTGGGCTTTCTTAAACGCCTCTGTTAATAAATTTGTCATCACTAAGAACATTATCAGTTATTTTTATTGGATGGTCAATGTGTGAGTATCCGATACCCTAACTTATAATTGTATCGCAGTTGCGGTACAATATTCTGTATTAGGGTAAAAATACTGCAAATCATGGATAAATGTCAACTTCTTCTTATTCCCCAGCAGAATATAATAATGAGACTAATTCACTTTAAAGATGTCACAAATAGTTTGAAACTTTAGGTGTGAAATAATTTCCTAAAATTACTGTAGCATCAAAGTTTTAAGGCTACAAAATCTTACTTTTGACTTTTGACTTTTAACTTCCGTGAAACGGTATGAAATTGCTGATAATCATGGTATTTCTCTAAATAGTTTCAATAAACAATAATAACTATAATAACTATGGCACAAACATTTAATCCGGCACAAGTCATTGCCGTTCAAGAAGACCTAGTTACCATTAAAAGGGCATCCACTCAGGCAAGACCTCTGATCAAAAACGAAGTGATTTATATTTGTCCGCAACGGCAAACGGAAGGTCGTGCTGAGAAACTCAAAGCAGAAGTGCTGCGCGTGCGAGGACAAGAGGCAGATGCCCAAGTCTATGAAAGTACGCGAGGTGTTGGGATTGGCGATCCGGTAGAACAGACGGGAGAACTGCTGTCTGTCACCCTCGGACCAGGTTTGCTGAGTCAAGTTTACGACGGACTGCAAAATCCTCTCTCAGAACTGGCAACAGATTACGGTACTTTCTTGCCCCGTGGGGTTTATGCCTCAGCCTTAAATCCCCAGAAAAAATGGTCTTTTATTCCTACGGTTAAAATTGGCGATCGCTTAAAAGCTGGAGATATCATCGGAACGGTCGCCGAAGGTCGCTTTACCCACAAAATTATGATTCCTTTCAATGAACCTACAGAAGTTACCGTTGATTGGATTCAACAAGGGAGTTTTACCATTGATACTCCCATTGCTCGGATCAAGGATCAAAATGGCAAAGAACGTAGTCTAACTTTAACCCAGCAATGGCCGGTACGTCGTCCTTTACCGCAACAATTATTAGACAAACGATTTTCTCAAAGGCTTTATCCCCAAGAACCCATGATTACGACCCAGCGGATTATTGATACGTTTCTACCCATTGCTCGTGGCGGAACAGGTTGTATTCCAGGTCCGTTTGGCGCGGGGAAGACAGTATTACAAGGTATGATATCCCGTTTTTCGGCAGTGGATATCGTTATCGTGGTGGCCTGTGGGGAACGAGCTGGTGAGGTAGTCGAAACTATTACCGAATTCCCGAAAATGCAAGATCCCAAGATGGGGGGGTCTTTGATGGATCGGACAATTATTATTTGTAATACTTCTTCAATGCCTGTGGCTGCCCGTGAAGCGTCTATTTATACGGGTATTACTTTGGGGGAATATTACCGTCAGATGGGTTATGATGTACTGCTGATTGCTGACTCTACATCCCGTTGGGCACAAGCTATGCGGGAAACATCGGGACGACTGGAAGAAATTCCGGGGGAAGAGGCATTTCCCGCTTATTTGGATTCCTCAATCAAGGGAGTATATGAACGAGCTGGTATCATTCGCACCAATGATGGTAGTATTGGTAGTCTGACCATGATTGGGACGGTTTCTCCGGCTGGGGGTAACTTTGAGGAACCCGTTACTCAGTCTACTTTAAGCACGGTTAAAGATTTCCTGGGATTAAGTGCGGAAAGGGCTTACAAGCGTTTTTATCCGGCGGTTGACATTCTCATCTCTTGGTCGCGTTATCTTAAGCAACTCGCCCCATGGTTCGAGAAAAATGTTGAACCTGGTTGGGTAAAACGGGTTGAAGAAATGATTGAACTGCTGCATACGGGGAATAGTATTGAGCAAATGATGCAGGTGACAGGAGAGGAAGGAGTCACCCTTGATGATTTTATTACTTCTCAGAAAGCTCTGTTTTTGGATATGGTTTACCTTCAGCAAGATGCTTTTGATGATGTGGATGCTAGTGCGCCCCTAGAACGACAAAAAGAAACCTTTGGCCTGGTTTATGAGCTAGTTAATCGTCAATACAAATTTCAAGATAAACAAGCTGCCCGTGATTATTTTACCCGCCTAACAGGTCTTTTTAAGAACCTTAATTATGCTCACCCTGACTCTAGCGATCGCGCTAATTATTTAAAACAGATTCAAGAATTAGCTGAGTCGGTGACTTGAGATACTCCCGACGGTGTGCATGGCGCGACACTGCGGGATTTTTCGACTCGTACAGAACGAATCAAACTGCCAAGCAGATTTGATATATAGCAGTTTTGATTATTAATATAGAGTACAGAGATTTGGGGTTAAAGGAAGAAGGAAGAAGTAATGCAAGTCATGAAGTGAAAACCGCTATAATTTTACCAAAAAATAAGGGTATGCGCCTCCCCTTGGATAGGGGATGAAAAAATCCAACGTCAGTATTTCAAGCCTCCGGCTTTAGTCGGAGGTTCACTGATAACTGATAACTGAAATGACCATCCTAGGGGTTTGGTCTCCCAACCCTGGTTTCCCAACCCTCCACCCCAAAATCTCAAAACTATAACGTTATAGTTGAGGGTCAGACCCCCCACCCCACCCCAAAAGTATAATATCAAATCTGGTAGCATTGGTGTAATTAGATAAATAGTGTGGGGAGGGTGGAGAGTTTGGGGAGATGGGGAGATAAGCTTCATATTTGGCAATGGCGCTTTTCACCAAACATTTTTTTATACCGAACCGGAGCGGATTTGATATAGTTTCATCATCCTAGGGGTTTGGTCTCCCAACTCTAGTCTCCCAACTCTCCACCCCAAAATCTCAAAACTATAACGTTATAGTTGAGGGTCAGACCCCCCACCCCACCCCAAAAGTATAATATCAAATCTGGTAGCATTGGTGTAATTAGATAAATAGGCATTGCATAATTGCGGGATGATTTTGTCAGAGAGCATCAACCATAATCCCCGTATTGACCTGTCTCCGTGTCCCCGTGTCAGCCTCAATCATCCCAGTATTCACCAACGCCGATAAATACTGTGGGGAGGGTGGAGAGTGTGGGGAGATGGGGAGATAAGCTTTATATTTGGCAATGGCGCTTTTCACCGAACATTTTTGTATACCGAACCGGAGCGGATTTGATATAGTTTCACGATCCTAGTGCAGGATGGCGGAAATAACTAACCAATACTTTTGACTTTTAACTTCCGCGTAGCGGCACTAGGGGTTTGGTCTGCCAACCCTGGTTTCCCAACTCTGGTCTCCCAACTCTCCACCCCAAAATCTCAAAACTATAACGTTATAGTTAAGGGTCAGACCCCCCACCCAACCCCCAAAAGTATAATATCAAATCCGGTAGCATTGGTGTAATAAAACAGCAGAGCGATCGCCACTCCCTCCTAACTTCTGACTCCTGACTCCTGTAAATACCCACAATGTCCTAAAATCAATAAAGTTTATGATAAATTTAGGGACATACCAGTGGCCAAGTCAACAGAATCTAATACACAACCTCTTTCTCGCACACCTCTATATGACTTAAGTACCGAACTCAAGGGCAGAATGGTAGAATTTTCTGGATGGGAAATGCCAGTACAATACACCAGCATTAGCTCCGAACATGAAGCAGTACGCACAAAAGCTGGAATGTTCGATATTTCCCACATGGGTAAGTTTATCGCTCAAGGCCACGATTTAATTGAGAAAATTCAATATTTAGTACCTTCTGACTTAAGCAGTTTAGAACCTGGTAAAGCACAATATACTGTCTTATTAAACCCCCAGGGAGGCATTATTGATGACTTCATTTTCTATCGTCAAAGTGATGACCCCCTCACCAACGAAGCACGGGGTTTTATGATTGTTAATGCTGCCACTAAAGCTAATGATAAAGGATGGATATTAAGTCATTTAGAAGATAGTGGTGTTAAATTTCAAGATATCTCTGAGGAAAAAGTATTATTGGCTGTCCAAGGTCCGCAAGCAGAATCATATTTACAGCAATTTGTCAAGGAAAATTTGGCATCAATTGGATTTTTCGGGCATTCAGATATTACTGTATTAGAGCAACCTGGTTTTATTGCGAGAACTGGCTACACTGGGGAAGATGGGTTTGAAATTATGGTTGACCCCTCCGTGGGTGTGGAGTTATGGCGCAATTTGTTGAATGCTGGCGTTACTCCCTGCGGTTTGGGAGCGAGAGATACTCTACGTTTAGAAGCTGCAATGGCACTTTATGGTCAAGATATTGACACTGAGACTACTCCTCTAGAAGCTAGTTTAAGTTGGTTAGTTCATCTGGAGAAAAAGGGTGAATTTATTGGTCGTCAGATATTGGAAAGACAAAAAGCTGAAGGAGTCTCAAAGCGTTTGGTTGGTTTGGAAATGCTCGATCGCTCTATTGCTCGTCATGGTTATCCTGTTTTGAGTGATGGTAAGGTGGTGGGGGAAGTTACCAGCGGTACTAAGTCTCCTACTTTGGGGAAAGCGATCGCTCTAGCTTATGTACCTAAAAAATTAGCTAAGGTAGGTCAAAAATTAGAAGTAGAAATTAGGGGAAAAAATTATGCAGCTATTGTTGTTAAGCGCCCCTTTTATAGAAGGAACAGGGAATAGGGAATAGGGAACAGGGAATAGGGAAAAATTACAACTCTATTTATTAGGGTTTAGGGTGCGTTAGGCGCAACCGTGTAAATGTTGTTATACCTCAAAACGTAAAATTGCGCCGTAACGCACCATCTTATTGGTACTTAAACATTTTCTGGTCGAAAAAATGCGTTAAAGCTACTCTAGACAAGGGAATTACGTCGATGCCCTAAAAATGGCTAGAACCCTTGATAATTCAGTCCAGTAGGGTGCGTTAGGCGCAACCGTGTAAATGTTGTTATACCTCAAAACGTAAAATTGCGCCGTAACGCACCATCTTAATATATAAGTCAAAAGTCAAAAGTTGGAAATGCAGCTATTGTAGTGTATTAGACTGACACAACTAAAATGGTGCGTTACGACGGATTCCTAAATACTTTGCACAGCTTAAGTTTTAGCCGTCTAACGTATCCTACTTGACCGACTAAAATGGTG
>NZ_JBNHEQ010000247.1:0-12996 GCF_050016015.1 Dapis hubbardiae BLCC-M172 | reverse complement strand
GGGGGAGTGGGGGAGTGGGGGAGTGGGGGAGTGGGGGAGTGGGGGAGTGGGGGAGAAAAGTATTTTTCAGGTGAAAAAATAAGCTGAATATGTTAGTTGCTATTACTGTTAAGACATTTTTCAAATAAAGTTAGTAGAATCTTCATTTTCTGAAGCTCCAAAAATCTGAGTAGAAAAGACAGGAAAAATCAACTAAATTTTGTGATACAATAAATTTATAATTATTAGCTCGTCCGCTTGCATGACTTTTTATTCAACAAAAAAATCTGTGTGGTAGTAAAAAAAGCAAAATAGAAAATTATTTTTATGCTAAAAAAGAAACCGAATATCTAGGCGATCGCCATTAGGATTAAGACATTTTCAAATTTTCAAATAAAGTCAGCAGAATCTTCATTTTCTGAAGCTCCAAAAATCTGACTCCAAAAATCTGAGTAGAAAAGACAGGAAAAATCAACTAAATTTTGTGATAGAATAAATCTATGATTGGTTTACTCGCCTATGCAAATGACGTTTTATTCAACAAAAAATTCTGTGTAGTAGTGAAAAAAGCAAAATCAAAAAGTTTTAAGTCTATAAATTCTTACTTTTGAATTTTGAATTTTGAATTTTAACTTCTAGACTTCAACTATATCTACACGATCGCCAACCCTTAAACCCAACTCCATAGCTCTACCACCCCTCAACTCAATCACCCCATCAACAGGAGTACCCGGCCCATAAGTAGGACAAGGTTCAGTTTCACAAGGAGGCAAATTAGAAAAAATCGCCTGTACCTCCCCATTCCTCAGAAACACCATATCCAAATTAATAAACACATTTCTCATCCAAAAATTCACTGTCCGAGGAGGGTCAATAGAAAATAACATTCCCTGATTATCAGGCAACTCAGTCCGAAACATTAAACCCACTGCTTGCTCAAAAGGAGTTCGCGCTACCTCCAAATTAACAACTTGCCCAGAAAAATTTACCTGTGCTGAAATAGGTAACATTTGACCTAACTCCACCCCACCTAACAAAGAACTAAAACTCGACTCCTCAAGATTTGTCACCCCTGACAAAACTGCCAAATATTCTCCGGTTACTCTATCTTGAATAATAGTATTACCCTCAGAAGGCAAAATATTTAACTCACTAAATTGTAACCCTCCAGTTAAGATTAGGCGATCGCCACCATTCCCAAAATCTGTAATTAAATCTGCATCTGTCAAATTTATCCCACCAGTAGAAGATAAATCTCCACGTCTACCAATAGCAAACAAATCGTCTCCTTCACCCCCAGTCATTATATCTCTACCCCGGTCTCCAATTAACCAGTCCGCTCCAAAATCTCCATAAATTAAGTCATTTCCTTGCCCACCAAAAATTGTATCGGTACCTTGTCCACCAAAAATAATATCATCCCCTTGATTACCTTGGAGGACATCGGTGCCCTGGTTGCCGAAAATTTGGTCATTACCTCCGAAACCTTGGACAATATCTTTACTTTCTAAAGCAGGGATAATGTCACTATCGGGAGTTCCATTGAGAAAGTCAATACCTAGTGTTCCTTGAATATTAGTCATTTCAGTTATCAGTCTCTGGGAAAAGATGCTTTTTGGTTGAATAAAAAATCATATAAATAGGCGAATTAATACTTATAGAAGTAAGCATATCAAAATTATTTAGAAAGTGCAAGCTGGTTCTAGTAACGGATTTTTGGAGCTTCACAAAATGAATAATGAATAAATGAATATAGTTACCAAATTCTTGTTATATCAGTTATCAGTTATCAGTTATCAGTTATCAGTTATCAGTTATCAGTAATTTAAAATCACCAGATAAATCAAATACTGAGTCAAAGTCGATATTATAACTAACCTTCATAGTTCCAAAATAAAAGTTTAATAGCCCTTTGAAACGGAAGTTAGATTAATTATCCAATTATCAATTATCAATTATCCATTATTATTGTCATATCTAAAATAAATCCAGGTAAAACATCCTCACCAGATAATGTTTTAGGAGAGTCTAATATTTCCACATCTCTACCAGAACGATAAAGTTCTACTTGCTGATTTTTAGGATGAATTAACCAACCTAATTTCATGCCATTTTCAAGATATTCTTTCATTTTTTCTCTGGTGTCTAATAAACTGTCGTCAGGTGACATTAATTCCACTAAAAAATCAGGACAGAGAGGTAAAAATTTTGTTCTTTGTTCGGGAGTTAAATTATTCCATTTTTCTATAGGTATCCAGGAAGCATCGGGAGAACAGTTAGCACCATTTGGGAGATTAAAACCTGCTGATGAATCAAAAGGAATACCAAGTTGATTTCTGTCTGCCCAGTTAAATAATTTTTGGGTTAATCTACCATTTCCATTTCCTGTTTCTGCACCAGCAGGTGACATAATAATTAAATCTCCTTTAGCATTTCTTTCAAATCTTAAATCTTGGTTTTTTTGACAGAGTTGAAAGAATTGTTCGTCTGTCATTTCAATTACTGAGTCAAGTTCGATAGTATAGCTATTCATAGTTTAGTAATAAATATTAAAAGATGATTTATAACTAATATTATAGTCCACTACCCGCTATTTCCATAACAGCCTCGCAATGACAATAACTTCTGTCATAGAAACGGGAAAAGACTGATATTTGATGAGCGATAAATAGGTTATGAAAAACTGATAACTGAATATCATACGGCTGAAACGGCTATATGTTAAAGTCTACAAGTCTCTGCGCGAGAGAATAGAACCCACACCACACTTCTAAAAATAACCACACAAAAGGGGAGATGCCCCGTGTAATGTGAATCAAAAGTCAGGTCAGAGTAATACAACCATTTGCCTCCTTTACGCCATCCTACTCGATCACTAAAAGCTTCCCATATTTTTCTATCATAAAAACTTTTACCACCCAAACTCTGATAAATCTGTTTCTGCACAGAAAAGCCAAACTTACCATTACTATATTTCACCCAGAGTTGGTCAATAGTGCGGAGGTCTTCACAAGGAAAACAATCTATACTTTTAGTATCCAACCAACCTTCATTTTCTCGCCTTGCTACTTTCAACATACAACGCTCAGTTTCTTTATCTGCTTCTTTCCACTTTCCTGCTGCTAATAAGTCACGCAAATTTTCATAGTTTACTTCTCTAACTGAAACCAAAGGTACATCAGAAGAAGCAAAATTTTGTGAATGTTTTTGATTTGTTTGAGTATTCAAAACAGAGGTATTAGACTGAGGAACAAACCGATAAACATTAGGAATCCTTACATTAGTAGAAGCAAAATTTTGTCGATATTCTTGCTTCTCTTGAGTAGTAGAAACAGCAGAATTACCAAACCCTAAATCACCCAAAACATCCTCAACCTTCTGATAACGTAGCTTCGGTTTTTGCTCCACCAAACTATCTAAAACTTTCCCCAATTCATCACTGACAAAATTTCCATTTAAACAATCTCGCCATACCCATTCCATTTCCATCACATCATACAAATCAAATGGATTCATCTGAGTCAATAAATGCAAACAAGTCACCCCCAAACTATACAAGTCACTTCCAGACTTTGCCTTTCCCATCGACTGTTCCGGGGCGCAATATTCTGCCGAACCAATAACCGTTCCTGTCACAGTCCGACGTTGAGTTTTCGGAATAACTTTAGCTGCTCCAAAGTCAACCAAAACTAACTTTTCATCTGCCTCTCTCCTAATAATATTCTCCGGTTTAATATCCCGATGAATCATATTATGACTGTGAACAAACTGTAAAACAGATAATAAGTCTATTAACAATTCTCGAATCTGACTTTCATTAAAAACTCCATTATTATCTAACTCTTGTTGTAGGGTTTCACCTTTAATAAATTCCTGTACTAAATATTGACGACTATCCACAGAAAAATAAGCAAAAAGTTCAGGAATTTGTGAATGCTTTCCTAACAATTCCAACCTTTCCGCTTCCTGTGCAAATAACTCGGCAGCTTTTGCCACAGTTTCCGTTCCCTGAGCTTGAGGAAGAAACTGTTTAATCACACAAAAAGGTTTAGAAGGTTTAAACTCATCTACTGCTAAAAAAGTTCGACCAAAACCACCTTGTCCGAGAATACTTTTTGCCCAATAACGTTCTACAAGTAATAGTTTATCTCCGCATTTTTGACAGAATTGAAAATTATCGGGATTAATAGCTAGACATTCTGGGTTGAGACATTGAGACATAATAAATTAATGGATAATTGATCATGGATAATTGATCATGGATAATTGATAATTAACACAGTGCATTCCAGGTTTATGAAGTACAGTAGAACTAATCACTTTTTAAATATTTTTTGAAATATGGAATTAAGTTTTCACCTCTATCTTTTGCCAATCTACTATAATCACTTTACCACACTTATATGGAATAGGCTTTCAGCAATTAACAATGAACAATTAATAATTAATTATTGATGGTTCAACTCTTAATTATTAATTATTCAGTAATTAATCCCCAGAATTTTAAAGCCTCTCCTTTTAAATATATAATTGATAATTAGAGACAGTTTTTATTATCAATTATTCATTATATATTAATGAATACCGCATCTATTTGAATGAATTATAAGTGAGTAAAACAAATCCTTTAGGTGTACAAATTGTTCAATTATTTGTAGAGGATAAAAAACTATTTTTGGAGAGATAAACCGTATTAATTAATCAAGTAAAACAACAATTTACCGATAAAAATTATCAGTTGCAATTATTAAAATTATTGTCATTTATTGTTTTGTAAAAATTACCACAAATGAGTCGTCAGGAGTCAGAAACTATGTTTAGTATTGATGATTTAAAAAAAGTCGTTTTGCTCAGGAATTAATCGCAGAAACAAAATTGGAAACGAAAATATAAACACAACTATAAGTTATTCCTAAGTTCTTAATAAAGAGGATTCTCTGTTGAGGAAATTGCCGAAATTTTAGAACTAGAAGTTGAGCAAGTACGAAAAGTTACTGCTAACTTAAATTAAGTTAAACTTTAGGTTTGGTTGAGGTAACAAAACCCAACAAATTATTTCCCCTATTCCAGAATATATATCCTAAATAAATTACTATAAATGAGTTTTCAGGAGTTCTAATTTATGTTTATTATTGATGATTAAAAAAAACTCTTTTGGCTCAGGAATTAATAACAGAAACAAAATTAGAAGTTATTCCTAAGTTGTTAAAAAAAAGCTTTTATGTTGAAGAAATTGCCGAAATTTTAGAACTAAAAGTTGAGCAAGTACGAGAAGCTATTCCTAATATAAATCGACTTAAAATGTAGGTGGGTTTGAGGTAACTAAACCCAACAAATTATTTCCCATATTCCAGAATATATATCCTAAATAAATTACCACAAATGAGTCTTAAGGAGTTAGAAAATATGTTTAGTATTGATGCTTTAAAAAAACTTGTTTTGCTCAGAACTTAATAACATAAACAAAATTAGAATTTATTCCTAAGTTGTTAAAAAGAGGCTTCTCTGTTGAGGAAATTGCCGAAATTTTAGAACTAGAAGTTGAGCAAGTACGAAAAGTTACTGCTAACTTAAATTAAGTTAAACTCTAGGTTGGGAAAGTTTTTATGTGGAAAAAATTGCTAATATGCTTCACCTTGATGTTCAGAAAGTACAACAATTCATTAATAATCTCAATTAATTAGAATTGCCACAAGTAAAAAATTTGTAGGTTGGGTTGAGGTAACGAAACCCAACAAATTATTTCTCATATTCCAGACTAAAGAAAAATTCAATATAGTTCCAGTAAGTAAATTTCACAAAACTATTCTGATTCCTGAATTCTGACTCCTGAATTCTCAAATCAATAATTAATGTTTAATTAATGCCGAAATTAACTTAATAACGTTAAAGTTAGGCTTAGTCTGTGTAAACTGACATTTAATCCTAATTTGAGGAACTAATATTTAATGCGAGTTTTATTAATTTATCCCTTATTTCCCCAATCTTTCTGGTCTTTTGAAAAAATTCTAGAACTGATAAATCGCAAAGTAATGCTACCTCCGTTAGGTTTAGTAACAGTAGCAGCCATCTTACCCCAGGAATGGGAATATAAATTAGTCGATAGAAACATCAGAGCAGTAACAGAAGCAGAATGGGAATGGGCAGATTTAGTAATACTCTCGGCGATGATTGTCCAAAAAGAAGACTTACATGACCAAATCCGGGAAGCAAAACGACGTAATAAATTAGTGGCCTGTGGTGGTCCATATCCCACAGCATTACCTCAAGAACAATTGGACAGTGGTGTAGATTTTCTGATTCTGGACGAAGGGGAAATTACTTTGCCAATGTTTATCGATGCTGTCAAACGTGGTGAAACTCATGGTATTTTCCGTGCAGATGGGAATAAACCGGATGTGACAACAACTCCTATTCCCAGATTCGATTTATTGGAAATGCAATATTATGAATCCATGTCGGTGCAATTTTCCCGTGGTTGTCCGTTCCAATGTGAATTTTGCGATATTATTGTTCTGTATGGTCGTAAACCCCGTACCAAAACGCCAGCACAATTATTAGCAGAATTAGATTGCTTATACGACTTAGGATGGCGTGGTTCTCTATTTATGGTAGATGACAACTTTATTGGCAATAAGCGTAATGTTAAATTGTTGCTCAAAGAATTAAAAGTTTGGCAAGCAGAACATCAATGTCCATTTAAACTGACGACAGAAGCTTCCGTTAACTTAGCAGAAGACCCAGAATTAATGCAATTAATGGTAGACTGCAATCTGAGAGCGGTATTTTTGGGAATAGAAACCCCTGATGAAGATAGTTTAGAGTTAACCCATAAATATCAAAATAATCGTAACCCTCTCAATGAAGCAGTAGAGAAAATTATTAAGTCTGGCATCAGAGTAATGGCAGGGTTTATTATTGGTTTTGATGGAGAAAAACCAGGAGCAGGCGATCGCATCGTTAAATTTGTGGAAGAGACAACTATTCCCACTGCCATGTTTAGTATGTTGCAAGTCTTACCAAATACCGCACTTTGGCATCGTCTGAAAAAGGAAGGTCGCCTTTTAGATAAAGGTGCTAACATCAATCAAGTAACCTTGACAAATTTTATCCCCACCAGACCAATAGAAGATATTGCCAGAGAATATGTAGAAGCATTTTGGCAGTTGTATGACTATGAAAAATTTTTAGATCGAACTTATCGACATTTTCTAATGATGGGCGCTCCCACTGCTAAAGGTGCTGCAAAAATGCCAAGTTGGATAGAATTACGAGCATTGTTGATTATTTGTTGGCGACAGGGAATAAAGCGGAACACTCGTTGGAAATTTTGGCATCATTTGTTTAGCATTAGAAAAAATAATCCTAGTGCTTTAACATCTTATATAAGTACCTCCGCTCATATAGAACATTTTTATGAGTATCGTCATATTGTCAAAGAAAAAATTGAAGCACAGTTAGCTGAATATTTAGCTGAGAATAAAAAGTTAAGTGTGATTAAAGAAGAAGTCAGCAGTCAAAAGGAAGAAGTAGAAGAGATAAAAGAAGAAGTCGCTTAATATTATCAAAGAATTTGTAGGGAGATTCTATAAAATTCCCTACAAATTCTTTATGTTTCTATAAGCTGAAAAATACTGTCATAATTTTTGCCCGATTAACTAATATTATGTTCAGATAATTATAATACCGTAGGTTGGGTTGAGGAACCGAAACCCAACATATATAGTTACTTCAAATCAAACTCAGACTTTATGCTGCAAAATAATCACAAATTATTTGGTCTAAGGATGTACCTAGACTAAAATAATACATTCTTGGTCTTTCTAAAGCACTAAAGTATCAATTTTTGGTAATCAGCTTTTTGTCGCAGTTATCTAATCTTGCAGATTTTTCTTCAGATTTTCTCTGCCTTACTTTCTACTCCCTAGAATTATATTTATCTAGTTAATTAAATCAAATAGCAACCAATTTACTAATAACATAATAAATACCACTAGAGCAGATTTTTCTTCAGATTTTCTCTGCCCTACTCCCTACTCCCTACTCCCTACTCCCTACTTCCTACTTCCTACTCCCTACTCCCTACTTCCTACTCCCTACTTCCTATTCCCTAGAATTATATTTATCTAGTTAATTAAACCAAATGGCAAGCCAGTCACCAATAACATAATAGGTACCACTAGAGCAGATTTTTCTTCAGAAATATTAGAAATTTTTTGACAACCACTATACATAATTAAAATTGTATAACAAAGAGCAAACGTAGCTAAAATAAAACTAATTACCCAATTATTTAAAACTCCACTAATGAACACCAGTAAACCTAGAGGTAATAGTGACGCACCTGCAATAAACAAATCTCCCGTTAAACTACCATTAGTTTTAAATATTAGTCTGGCAAAACCACTTGTAACTATTAGATTTACAAAAGGAATAATACCAATAATTATTAACAATAAAAATCCTGTATGATTAGCTCCATCCAATCGTTGTAAAATTAGACTAATTCCTATTACAAAGAAAACTTCAAATATTATGCCTAATAAAATTGCTACATTCAGTGATCTTTTCTGTTCTAATTGCGCAAAAGCTGGTAATAAACCACCTATTGGATTCGGTATAAAAGTCTTTACTGCAATCCAACTATCCTGAAAAGTTCTCTGCAATATTTCTCGTATTTCTGCCCAGGAAAAATCCTCTAAACTTTTAATAGCTTCTAGGGATCTTTGAGAATTAGCTCTATCTCCTTGCTCTGCAAAAAGTTGGGCAGCTTTTCTGAAATCCAATCTTGCAAAACGATGTTCTTGTAATTCTAAATAAACCAAACCACGCTGATAATAAATATGAGCAAAATTCGGATTTATTTCTAATGCTTTAGTATAGTCTTCCATACCAGCTTGAATATACCTTAATTTCATCCGACATAAACCCCGATAATAGTAAACTTCTACTAAATATGGGTCTAAAAATAACGCCTTAGTATAATCAATATCAGCATTCCGATAATCTTGCAATTTATAACTAGCAAATCCTCTATGATATAAAACTTCTGCCCAATCAGGATTAATTTCCAGTGCCTTTGTATAATCTAATATTGCACCTTGATAATCTCCAAGCTGACTTTTAGCAACTCCTCGTTTATATAATTCCTCCGCTTCCCCTACAGTTTGGTCATATTGCGATCGCTTGAATGGGTCAGAAAGAATCTCATATACTGAATTAATTTCTTTAAATTTTTCTGCTGCATTTATATCCCCTGAATTGACGTCAGGATGATACTGACGTGCTAGGCTATGATAGGCTTTTTTAATCTGTTCTGCTGAAGCATCTTTTGATACTCCTAAAACTTCATAATAGTTATGCTCTTTTTCCATCTAACCCCAGTTTCCCAAAGCACTGCTTTTAGGCAATTCTTACCGATCATATCATAAAATATCTCAATGTTTATAGAAAACAACATAATTATCAATAAAATCAGAAAGAATTACATCCTTTTTTATATATAGTTTATCAAATTGGTGAGATAGACAAATTTTAGATTTTAGGGAATAAGGAATAGTAAAAATACTGTATTTCATTAATATGATAACTACTATCAGTTAAATATTTAACTTTTAGTTGGGAGTTTTCCTACTTTTAAATATTCCTTCATAATGTCGATAATATTTATTAACAAGTATTGACAACAAATTTCCTGAAATCTGTTCAAAGGAATTTTTTAGGTGCTAAATCATGGAAAAAACTGAATATAAATTAATATTAACTCTCAATCCTGATTAAATTACCATCATCAAAATAAAACACAATTTTCATAACTTCGCCGTAGAAAATCATTCTTTACTATCAGTAATTGCATACTTATACAAATAAAAATAATAGATTATTGGTCAAGTAAATCTCAAAATTACCATTCTCAAAAGACTAATAATTTTTTAATAAAAAAAACGATGATTCCCAAAATATTTATATCAATTTCATCAAATATTGTTACTGAAATATTGTGGTTTAAAGCCTCCCCTTTTAAGGGGATAATAAATAAAAATTTTCCTGTTTGTCAATCCTCTCCTTTTCAAGGAGAGGTAATTCGCGCATTCTTAATTCGCGCATTCTTAATTCTTGAAAGCTATATAACAGCTCAACTCATAACAGAGAAGTATCTAAAAAAGTTGAATTTTTACAATTTCTGCGATAGTGCTGAATTGAAAGTATAGATGAATATTAGGACTTAGACACTAACTCTACCGCTAGGGTTGGTTGCAACTCATCCTATGCCAGAATGACGGTATAATATAAAATTTTGTAGCTTCTTTTTTACCATTTGGCGATACTAAATTTATACTAAATTAGTACCTGTAGGAAAGGAAAGAAACCTTGGAAACAAACCCCTATTAATATGGAGTTAAGCGAACTCGAACCGCTGGCCCCCTCAATGCCATTGCACTTTTTGGCTATATGAGACAAGAGTCTCAAGGATTTAGAGTTTATTTTTCTGTACCTCAGATTGTATTTTTTTTTGAGGTACATCAAAAGTGAGAAACAAGTCTCAAGGGACAGTCAAAAAGGTAGGCCGAGTAGCTATTGAGATTTTCAAAGGCCATATTAGATTAAGATGGACATTTGACAAAAGGGGTAAATCTTTGCAGATTTGTCCGGAAGGGACAAAAGACGGCCTGAGAATAGCGACTGCTAAGGCTAAGGAAATTGATACTGCATTAGCTAAAAGTAAGTTAGGTATCTATGATGATATCTTATTAGGAGCCTCTAAAAGACACCAAGCAGAGAGTATTAAACCGACTAATGAGGAATTAAGTTGGAATCTTAAACAAATCTGGGAAAGGCACAAGGAAATCAAGAAAGATAAAATTGCAATATCTACTCAAAAGAACTCGTGGAAGTTTGCGGATAAGTTTCTAAATATAGTTGACTGCAAGCAAGAATCAGCAAATAAGGTAGTAGATACTTTGCTCAAATACTACTCCCCGTCCACGATGAAACGTGCGTTGGATGAAATAGTCTGCGCTACTAATGCCTGGGCTAAACGTAATGATATTAAAAATCCTTGGAAGGACATTAAGTCATTTTTACCGAAGTTACCTAAGGGTACCAACAGAAGCAAGGAAGCATGGTCTAGGGGTGAAATTAATGAGATATTAAAGGCTTTTCAGGAGAAACATAAGCATTATTATCCCTACGTTGCTTTCTTGGCTTATACGGGTTGTAGACCTGAAGAGGCGATCGCTTTAACTTGGGAAGATATTGATTTAACCCAAGGAATTATTAGTATTAACAAACGTTTTACTCATGGGAATCTGGCTAACGGGACAAAAACTAATGACGGTAGGGAGATTAGGATAAATAATAAATTGAAGGAATTACTATCTCAGCAGCAGTGCCAGAATAAATCAAAGCTGGTTTTCCCTTCTGTGACTGGGATTTATATAAACCAGAAAAAGTTCAACACGAGGGTGTTTAAGCCAGTTATTAAGCAGTTAAAAGAGGCGGGTAAAATTAGCAAGGATTTACCTACTTATAACCTCAGAAACAGCTTTATCAGTCTTGTATTAAGGGAAACGGATATAGATATTGCTACTACAGCAAAGATGACTGGGACTTCTGAAAAGATGATTTTGCAGCACTATTGGGGTGCTGATGATTCAGTAGTAATTCCTGAAATTTGAGTATTGTTTATCGGTAGGAGTATTTTTTAAATCAATTACTATCATTTTCTTGCCGATTTTCTTGCTGATTCATTGTGTTAAAATATGCAAAGAATTGTAGCTTGATTATAGCTATAAAAGACGGAAAATAATCAAGCTACAACTATTAACTCATATCAATTCGCAAAGATATCTTAGCATGAATAAAACAGTAAAAGCAAAGCGGGCAATCATAAGATTTTGTCCTGAAATTGAAGTAGAAGGATTTGAGCTACCGAATGGGTATTACCATGTATCAATTACAACATAATCTGAGGCCATAGGTTTTGCTAAAAATTGGTTAACTTTGACGATAAAGAGAAAAGCTAACACATTCAAAGCTTTACAGAAAATAGGTTTCACAGATTATATTTCAGAAGTGCTAACCGATTCAAACCTAGGAGAGAGGTCTGCAAAGCTAATCAGTATAGATGACTTTTCTCGTATGATTATATACGCTGCATCTCAAGGCAAAAAAGAGGCCATAGCTTTAAATATGGCACTAACAAAGATGTCTTTAACTGACTTTTTCAGAGATGCTTTTGGTGCAAGACCACTCACAATTGAAGAGAAAAGGAAGGCGTTTTATGAGACTTATGTTGCTTCGTTGGGTTGGGAAGGTTGGCTGATTATGGATAGGTGGGAAGATGAAATTATTTTAGAATCTTACCCATTAAAAATAGGTAATATGAATTAAAGAAATCTCCAATACTAAAGGGGTACTTAGATTAATCAGGGGCAATTGGCCTCAACTCCTGAATTCTGAGTACCCCTTTGAACCTTGATTTTCAGTATAACTTTTAATCCGACTTTACAGTAGAAGCGATAGCCATTACCAATAAATGATAATTATTATTTTTCCCTGAAATCCTCACTGTAAAAGGCTTTTATTTTGTCACAGCTATGCCAGGGGGGATTATATATTACCCGCTAGGGGTAGGTGTGACAGACAAAATGGTTGATTAAGCATAACAAAAGTCTCTGATTATTGATTAAAATTGATTTTTGTTTTTATAGGTGGAGACAGTAAATGATGGCCAATTAAAATAGCAAACATTCATCTCTGATGATGGTATTGAGGTAATTATCAATAATCATACTGGCGAGAGTTATTGCTCAGTTAAAGGTTATGCTCGGTTGTCTGGTATCTCCAAACAGGAAGTTTCTAGACGCCTGAGAACGGTCAACCGAAATAACATAAAATACGCTGAAATTCAGATTACCACAGGAGTTAAAACGGTCAATTTAATCACAGAAGATATTATCGCTGAGTGGATAGTTAAAGATAACCCTGCGATAAGGGCGGGCTTCACAAATTAGA
>NZ_JBNHEQ010000246.1:12129-22676 GCF_050016015.1 Dapis hubbardiae BLCC-M172 | reverse complement strand
AATCACCGAATGAGATGTGATAAAAAACTGTAGGGGTTTGGTCTCCAAACCCGATCTTAGCTTGGGGAAAGAAGACCAAACCCCTACAATCAAATATTACAAATTCTCACAAATCACAATTGATTGCTATATAAATACTAAGATTAGTTTGAACATCATCATGTTTTGAAAGGAATAAAAGTCATGAATATGATTAAAGAATTTGAGGGAAAAATTGCTCTAATTACAGGAGGAAGTTCTGGAATTGGTAGAGCTACTGCTATAGCTTTTGCTAAAAAAGGAGCCAAAGTAGTAATTGGTAGTCGTAGGGAAAGAGAAAGTCAAGAAACAATAGAAATGATTAAAGAAATAGGTGGGGAAGCTATCTTTGTCAAAACAAATATTACTCAAGCTACTGAAGTTGAAAACTTAGTTAATCAAACAATTTCTACTTATAATCGCTTAGATTATGCCTTCAATAATGCAGGTATAGAAGGGATATTAGGATCTAGTATTGAACAAAGTGAAGAAAATTGGAATCAGGTTATTAATACCAATCTTAAAGGAGTTTGGTTATCAATGAAATATCAGATTCCACAAATGTTAAAAAATGGTGGAGGTGCAATAGTAAATAATGCTTCTATAGCGGGATTAATTGGTTTAACTAATGCTTCAATTTACTGCGCTAGTAAACATGGTGTTATAGGTTTAACAAAAGCTGTTGCTTTGGAACAAGCAACAGCAGGTATTAGGATTAATAGTGTTTGTCCTGCTGTGATTAAAACTGATATGGCTGATCGTGCTTGGAATCTAGATGATAGAGAAGCTAGAGAACAAACTGTAGCAGTACACCCTATTGGTCGTATTGGTCAACCAGAAGAAGTAGCTAATGCTGTTGTTTGGTTATGCTCAGATGCAGCTAGTTTTATTACAGGTCATTCCCTCACAATAGATGGTGGTTATACTGTGAAATAGTTGCAGTTATATTTCCTGATTAGGTCTATAATTTGCGTAAATCTGTAATCGCCTCAAGAATTTATAATTTCCACGGCTTTGTTGAAATAGCGTTCTTAACATCCATTCCGCTTTGGTTCGCATATCAAACGTGGAGCAAGTGCGGTAGCTATATCGCTCTCTTTCACGATTATTGATGTTCTATTCATCTATTGTACAATAGTTAGGGTGGGTTGATTCGCGTGCTTAGAGCGATCGCGATTATTGATGTTCTATTCATCTATTGTACAATAGTTAGGGTTTGCCGATAAAATCTTAAAACCTTTACAGGTAAAAGTTTCAACCTTTTTCTGTATCAGACAGATGTTTGATTTATCTATTGTCCAATAGTTACAGCAGTTTCCGCGCGTTATTGTTGGACAGATGCACTTGCTTGTGCAGCAGCTATATACTTTCATGCAACAAAGCCAATTTCCACTGTAAATTAATCGGTATTCGTAATTGGTGGGATGATTTTCTACTAGGGGTGATACCCACCAGTTACTCTGGTTAAATATTTAACAGGTTAGAAACAGATTACTTTTAAAGTTTCATCTCTTGATTTACCAATGCCAATTAATTTGAGGTTGTCAAACTATGGTCAATATTGTAGTTAAAGTCTCAAGAAAAATGACACAACAGCATATCACTCTAATTACAGGTGCAAGTCGAGGGATAGGTTTCTCTACAGCAGAATACCTGGCCAAACAAAGACATCTAGTAATTGGCCTAGCACGTCACGTTCCCGAAAAACCATTTCCTGGTGAATTTGTTACAGTTGATTTAAGCGATCGCCACGCCACAACAGAAACTCTGACTAATTTAACCAAGCAGTACGCTTTTGATGGAGTGGTAAATAATGTAGGAATAGCACACCCAGAGCTACTAGAAGAAATGACACTGGATAATTTCGATAGAGTTATTGACTTAAATTTGCGTGTTGCTATCCAAACTGTGCAAGCAGTGGTGCCATTAATGAAGGCAAAAAAGTGGGGTCGTATTGTTAATCTTTCCAGTATTGCTGCTTTAGGCGCCCAAAACCGTGGTACTTATGCTGTCAGTAAGGCCGGAATGATTAGTTTAACTCGCACTTGGGCTTTGGAGTTGGTCAAGAGTGGGATAACTGTTAATGCTGTTGCTCCCGGGCCTATTGACACAGAATTATTTAGATATTATTACCCATCAGGAAGTGAAGTGGAAAAGCGCTATTTAAGGGGGGTGCCAATAGGTCGCTTTGGTAAACCTTCGGAGGTAGCTGCAACTATTGGCTTTTTCTTTTCAGAAGAGGCAGGTTATATTACTGGGCAAACTCTTTTTGTGGATGGTGGTTGTACTATTGATATACATCCTTATTACAAAGGAAGATAACGAAGTCAGAAGTCACAAGTCAGAAGTCAGAAGTTATTTTTGTAACGGGGATGCGTGAGCAACTCTCCAAAAATATTGCGCCTTAAAAGGCGGGGTTTTAGACCCATGTTATTTTGATAAATTATTTTACTCTCAAGAAAATGAGACAACAACACATTACCCTAATTACTGGTGCAAGTCGGGGAATAGGTTTCTCTACAGCAGAATACCTGGCCAAACAAGGACATCTGGTAATTGGTCTAGCACGTCACGTTCCCGAAAAACCCTTTCCTGGTGAATTTGTTACAGTTGATTTGAGCGATCGCGACGCCACAACAGAAACTATGACTAATTTAACCAAGCAGTATGCTTTTGATGGAGTTGTCAATAATGTAGGAATAGTTCACCCACAAGCACTTGAGGAAGTAACACTGGATAACTTTGATGCAGTTATTGACTTAAATTTGCGTGTGGCGATACAAACTGTTCAAGCAGTTGTGCCATCAATGAAGGCGAAAAAGTGGGGGCGTATTGTTAATATTTCCAGTATCGCTGCTTTGGGAGCGCAAGACCGCACAAGTTACACTATAGCAAAAGCGGGAATGATTAGTTTGGCTCGCACTTGGGCTTTGGAGTTGGTATCGAGTGGTATAACTGTTAATACTGTTGCTCCTGGGAGAATAGAAACAGAAATTGGTAGGCGCATTTTTCCAACCGGAAGTGAAGAGGAAAAGCGCTTAATTAGTGGGATACCAATGAAGCGTGGTGGTAAACCTTCGGAAGTAGCAGTAGCTATTAGTTTTTTCTTTTCAGAAGAAGCAGGTTATATTACTGGGCAAACTCTTTTTGTAGATGGTGGTTGTAGCATTGATGTACATCCTTATTACAAAGGAAGATAAATGATTAATTTTAATATCATAAATTATCAAGTTAATTAACTGTGTTAAAAACTTCTAAAGTATAGCTTTAATAATAATTTTGACTAAGATCCATAACTCTGAAGGAAAAGACTATGCACATCCTCAAAGCTGGTTTAATTAAAAGTGGCAACTTTTGGCTCCATACAATCTTACATAATCTTATTGATTATAGTGGTCTTAAATATGAAAGTTTTATTCAAAATTAACCCATATATGAACTTGCTAAAACTTGGGATGTTAATCAGCTAAAAGGGCAAATCAATATTAATTGTTTAGATATTACAAAAAATGCTGTATTTTATAGAATAAGTAATATATTTAGATATCCGGTTGATGATATAGATGATTATATTAATAGTTCTACTTTGGTCTGGAGTCATTCTCAGATGAGTAGCAATGCTTTAACTATTATCCAAAAATTTGACAAGATAATATATATTGTTCGTGACCCTAGAGACGTAGCCATTTCTTGGTCTAATTTTGTATTTACTCCTTATGTAAGAAGATATTTTCCTTTTTTTACTGTTGATGAAACTAACCCAGAAACTTATTTAAACAATAACCTGAAAACTATTGTTTATGACTGGATGAATCATGTAGGAGGATATTTAAAACATCAGAAATATTTGAATATTCATTTTGTTTTTTATGAAAGATTACTACATGATTTTGAGCAGGAGTTAGAAAAAATATTAGAATATTTGGAAATACAATTATACGACAAAGCCAAAGGTGAGATTAAAGAAAAAGTCTCATTTAATCACATGAAAAAAGAGAGTCCTAATCATATCAGAAAAGGAAAATTAGGACAGTGGGTAGATATTCTCACCGATGTACAAAAAGAGGAAGTATTGGAAATGGCAACTCCTCTATTAAAACTGTTAAATTATCCAGTGAATAGTCAAATAGATACTCTGCCAGAATTACCAGAAAAATTCCCGGAAAATCTTAATTTACCTCATGGAAAAGTTCTATTACTTAAACCATCAAATCATTAAATTAAACGATTCAAACGGACAGGCGAAATCCCAAATGCAATTAACATCGGTGGAATATCCCGCAGTACAGGTTCAAGACTAATGAGCCTATCCCACTATTCTAAAAATACTTATTTCTTTGAGTAAAATTTGCCTGAAAAGTTTTATTTCTTGTTTTTAGTTATGACAATAGTTAAGCTTTTTAGCAAAAACATTATTATAGCAATCCTAAATAGGATATAACATTTTATATAACGGGGTTTGGTTTCCAAATCCCTTATATGCTTGGGTTTGGAGACCAAACCCCTACAGTTTTTTTTCACAAATCATTTAGGATTGCTATAGTGAAATAGCTTAATTATTTTTACTATAGCGCTACTCATTCAGGTTAGGACATTTCTAAATCCTGAAACCCTTTGACACTTTACTATTCCCTATTCCCTATTCCCTATTCCCTATTCCCTAGCCCGTAGCGCTATACAATTAATTAATCAGGAGAAGACTATGCACACCCTTAAAATTGGTATACCTAAAAGTGGCAACTTTTGGCTACACACAATCTTACATAATATTATTGATTATAGTGATTTAAAGTATGAAAGCTTTATGGCAAATCAACCCATATATGAAGTTGCTAAAAATTTGGAGATGAATCTGTTCAAAGGGCAAATAAATATTAATTTTTTAGATATTACAAAAAATGCTGTATTTTATAGGATAGGTAATATGTTTAGATATCCAATTGATGATATAGATGATTATATTAATAGCTCTACTTTGGTTTGGACTCATGCTCAGATGAGTGATAATGTGTTAAATAGTATCAAAAAATTTGACAAGCTAATATATATTATTCGAGACCCTAGAGATATATTAATCTCTTGGTCTAATTTTGTATTTTCTCCTTATATGCAAAGATATTACCCTTTTTTAATAGTTGATGAAACCGATCCAGAAACTTATTTAAACAAAAACATGACAACTATCGTTTCTGATTGGATGAATCATGTAGGAGGATATTTAAAGCATCAGAAAGATTTGAATATTCATTTTGTTTTTTATGAAAGATTGCTGCATGATTTTGACCGAGAGCTAGAAAAAATTTTAGCATATTTAGGAATTGATTTAGATGTAAAAGCCAGGGGCGAAATCAAAGAAAAAGTTTCATTTAATCATATGAAAAAAGATAGCCCTAATCATATACGAAAAGGAAATTTAGGACAGTGGGTAGATCTTCTCAGCGATGCACAAAAAGAGGAAGTATTGGAAATGGCAACTCCTCTCTTAAAACTATTAAATTATCCACTGAATAGTCAAATAGATACTATCCCAGAATTACCAGAAAAATTGCCAGAAAATCTGAATTTACCTGATGGGAAAGTTGTATTACTTAAACCATCAAACCATTAAAATTTAAGTAAGCATTCAGCTATTAGCATTCCCCAGGAAATACTTACCGAAAAATAAGGGTTTAAAGCCTTCTATTTCAAGAGAAAAAGCGGTCGTTTAGCTAGCGGACAACTACGTTTTTTCCGTTCCGGAATGCTCCGCAAACATGTTGCGGAGCAAAACGGCTCTCGCCGACATGAATGCTCCGGATGACTTAGGATGGGATGGCGTTTCCCTGCGGGAAAGGTTTGCGCAGCATTCCGCAGGAAAAAGCAGAGCGCTAAACGCCATATCCAATCTCCCCGACTCGAAAAGTGCTAGGATATTTCGTTATATTCAATTCCGTTACGGTTTTAACCACCAGGTAATTATCCATTATCCATTAATGAAACAGACTTAGGTCGAAACACTACTACCCCATAAGCATCAACAGATAAATATTTCAATGCTGCTTGTTGAATATCTGATGAGTCAAACGCCTGAATATTCTGAGGATAATTGAGCGCAGGTGCTATGTCTCCCACTATTGACTGATAGTAACCATATAAATTTGCCCGATCACTTGGTGTTTCATTCGCAAAAATAAACCTATTCGCCACCAATGTCCGAATACGTTTAATTTCTGTTTCTGTCACCGACTCTTGTTGGATAGTATAAATGTGGTGAGCGATCGCTGCTTCGACTTCAGCTAAATTTTCTTCTGGCAGTCTAGCAGAAATATAGAAAACGCCCTGATGACAATGACTCATGTTACTCACCCCAATAGAAGAAACTAAACCTCGTTCTTCCCGTAAGTCACGCACCAGGCGAGATGTTTTCCCCCGACTCAAAATAGTTGCCAACACATCTAAGGCATAAGTTTCATGTAATTCAGTTAACCCAGGTACGCGCCAAAACATCATTAACCTTGGTTGCTGAAGAGCTTCATCTACCACTTCATGGCGAACTATTTCTGTAAAAGGTGACTCTGGTGTTAGATTAATATTAGGTGGCAGTGGTATTTTTGGAGTATTTCGACTATTGTCAGCTTCTGTAAATGAGTCTGTGACAATATCAATTAATTCCTCCACTGGTAAATTTCCCACTACAGCAGCAGTCATAGAATTTGGTTGATACCAACTTTGGTGAAAGTCGCGCATTTGTTGAGCTTGTAGTTGAGAGATAATTTCTGCCAGACCTAATACTGGGCGACGATAAGGTAATTTTTCAAAAGCAGTTTCAATTACCTTTCGGAAACAACGACGGTTAGGGTTATCATCTGAACGCCGAATTTCTTCAAGTACAACAGAGCGTTCTCGTTCAAAAGCATCATCAGCAATACTGGGGTTGAGGAGTACCTCCCATTGCAAAGGTGCTAATTTAGCAAAGTCTTTGGGAGCAGTGGTGATGTAAAAGTGGGTATAGTCTTGACTGGTGGCAGCATTCATTACTGCGCCTTGTTGTTCCACTAAACGTTCAAATTCGCCACTGGGAAGTTTAGGGGTGCCTTTGAAAATTAGATGTTCGAGAAAATGGGCCATTCCGTTGATTGATTCAGATTCTAAGGCAGACCCAACCTTAAGCCAGATATTCAGGTTAACAGCTTCAACTGGCAGATGTTCGGCGATGATGGTTAGTCCATTTGGTAGTTGACGAATGGTGGGGGTATTGAGATGTGGGAGGGTTGGTGGGACTAAAGTTGAGGTCATTCTTGATTATATCTGTCGTTTATCTTCAACTATATATAGCAGAAAGTAGAATTCAAGAATTAACAGTTAATAATTAATAATTAATAATTATTTCTTCTGTACCTGATTATTTTAAAATTACGAATTTTCCTAGAGAAACTTGCTTTCTGCGTAAGTTCTGGTGATTTTTTACGGTTTTGCTTTATTTTGTGGTGAAAAATATTTTGATTATACAGTTTTTTGATTTGGCCAATGCTTAACTTTCTAGAAATACTTGTAGATATTAACTAGCTATAGTGCTAATAAATGATTTGTCAAAAAAAATTGTAGGGGTTTGGTCTCCAAACCCAACTGAAAATGGGATTTGGAAACCAAACCTCTAAGATAAAATATTACTGAAAAATCAAGGTATAAAGCCTTCTATTATAGGAAAAAAAGTGCTAGGATATTTTCTTATATTCGATTCCGTTACAGTTTTCCTTGAGGTAATTATCCATTATCCATTAATGAAAACCTATTTATGATTGCTATATTCACTATTAGCTCAAACTTCTAGGATTTGAGTCTCTCATATTTATCAACTTCTGACTAAAAGATGCTGGTTTTCAAACTACCGAATAATTTTTGATGAAAAATATCTAAAAGTTAACAAAATTTTTTATCAAGAAAATTGAAAAATTTCTGAAGTGCAACATCTTTGACTGTAAAGATGAGGCGAAACACTAATACCGTCTCACTAAAGTCAGAATTCATAAGTAATATTTTAGGTATTTTAAACCTCTATTTGACCGTAATTTTAGCTTATTATTTGACTTCATAAGTTACCAACTATTTGTGACATTTTTAAGTGAATTGGTATGATTAATAATTCTTTTAAACTAAAAATAATAGGACTTAAATGAGGGAAGAGTTTATAAAATGTCGAATAATCAAACGCAAAGTATCAATTTGGTGGAAATTGCAAATAAATTGAAGGTAGAAGGAAAGTTGGAGGAGGCAATAGCTAATTTTTAAGCTGCTTTAGAGGTTAATCGTGACTGTTAATTGGCATGGGAAGGTTTAGTTGAATCTTCTTATCAAAAAGTTATTAAAAATCATCCTCAAAAATTATAAAATTATCGTAAGCATTCAGCAGTCAGCTATCAGCTTTGAATTATTAATTTCTTACATAAAATAAGGAATTAGTCTTTAAAGAGAATTAAAAGTTATGTTTGCGTAGCATTCCGTTTGCGTAGCATTCCGTTTGCGTAGCATTCCGAAGGAAAGGAAAGGAAAGGAAAGGAAAGAAAAGGAAAGGAAATTGGTCATAAAACAACTTTAGAGTTTCTTGATTCTTTGCAAAAGCTGTATTTTGCTGATAGCTGACTGCTAAGAGCTGAATGCTTACAAATTATCAAATTTTAGGAGATATTCTTAGAAAGCATGGTCAGCATCAAGTGGCGATTGACTATTATCATAATTCTTGGAAAATTTTTCCCAAAAATGAATTAATTTATGGGTTGATTGGGGATACTTACCGAGAAATTAAGCAGTTTAATGAAGCGATTGATTATTATGAAAAGGGAATAGAGTTAAATCCTGATACTGTTTGGTTATATATTAGATTGGCTGAAATTTTCAGAGACCAAGGAAATTGGGAGTAAGCTATTAGTTATTATCGGCAAGCAATGGAGTTAAATCCTGATAATTCTTTGGTTTATTTGATGAAGTTAGAAAAATTGGTAGAAGCGGAGTCAATTTTTCAGGAATTGTCAGAATATTCTAGTGAAGGTTATCTCGGTTTAGGTAATTTATATTTTCGTCAATCCAAATATCAAGCAGCTATTGATAATTATCAAAAAGCTAGTAGATAGGGAAAAATTTTATCTGCTTATCCTCACCTCTGTCGATGTTTTTTGACTATTGGCAATCTAGATAAGATTAATGAATTTGTAGATGATTTTATCGCCAGAAAATATCTATTTAATTAGCATCGCCTGATTAATGAAATTATTGAAGCTTGTGAATTAGCAGCTAATGGTAAATTAGATATGGCATGGAATATTTATCAGATTAATTTAGAAACTTGTCGAGATTTTTATGGCAAGAATTTACTAGAAGGTTTGCAATAACTGAATTAATGAAACTTGAAACAGCTTTTCATGCTTATCATAATACTCACTCAGATTATACTTTTCTAATTTCCTATGAGGATGTAGTTTCCCAGTCAAATAATTTTAAATTACTCTTTAATTTTTGGGTGCTAAATATCCAGAAAATATCGATAAAATTTTATTAACTCCTCACAGTTACGGGCAGAAGAATATTCAGACTTATGAAAATTTTCTGCTTAAGCTAATACCTGCATCTTTAATATAGTCACTTATTTTCTGTCTGTAAAATTCATAATGTGCCAAACAAGATATTACTAGGTCAAGAATTTAATTTTGCGGGTGTAGTCATTCCCACAAATAATCAAATTTCTGTTTCGGCAATATATACAATTTATTCTGGTCAAGTAATTCAAGGAAAACTTGGTTTAAGCTCTCCAGTATATGGCAAGAAATATCCTGGAGTTAAAGTTAGTAAAAATGCTCGTTTTACAGCGGTTTTCATTTCAGTAGACCACAAGTAGGGGCGTTTGCGGAGCATGACCTTAGGAAATGCCATTCGCCCTTACAGGGTTCTGGCTATGACGGTGTGGTTTATCAATCTGAAAAGGGCTGTAAGTTTCATAACATTGTTGTTAATCAGTCAGCAAGATTAAATATTTTTGTAGAAATAAATAATCATCAAAAAATAGAAATAGCTACACTTTATGTTTTTTAAAAAGCGGTTAGCAATTAGCAAATTGAATGTACTGGACTAATGGACTAAAGCACCTAAAATAGTTGGAACTGGGAAGTAGGGAGTAATTCTAAATTTCCGAGTCAGGAGTAGGGAGCAGTTCTAATAAAAGTGGGAAGTAGGGAGTAACTCTAAATTTCCGTATCAGGAGTAGGGAGCAGTTCTAATAAAAGTTAGGAAACGAGTAGTGTAAGAGGTGAATATTGATAATTCATACCGGGATTATCTAACACTGTTAGAGATATTAGTTATGAGACTTGGTTGATTTTTTCTTGAGCAATGAACCTGCAAAACCAACTCCTAACAAACCTATAACTGTAGAAGGTTCAGGAACATCTTCAGGGTTTTGAGCTGGAGGTTCTCCCAAGATATCTTCAACTATAGGCGCTTCAAAAACATCTTCAGGGTTTTGAGCTGGAGGTTCTCCCAAGATATCTTCAACTATAGGC
>NZ_JBNHEQ010000246.1:0-12029 GCF_050016015.1 Dapis hubbardiae BLCC-M172 | reverse complement strand
GCTTCAAAAACATCTTCAGTGTTTTCAACTGGAGGTTCTCCCAAGATATCTTCAACTGTAGGCGGTTCAGAAACATCTTCAGTGTTTTCAACTGGAGGTTCTTCCCAGATATCTTCATCTGTAGGCGGTTCAGAAACATCTTCAGTGTTTTCAACTGGAGGTTCTCCCAAGATATCTTCATCCGTAGAAGGTTCATAAGTTTCTCTATCCGAAAAACTTCTGGCTTGAATGAACACAGCAGAATCCCAGGCTTGATCGCCCGTGTCAGCGATCGCTAGTTTAATAGAATGAGAACCAGATTCTAATCCTAATGCTTGTGCAGTAAAGACATTAGTAAAACCATCATATTCTATATCAAACAATGGTTCACCATCAATAGGGTCATTGTTGTTGAAAAATTCTGAGTTACTAGGAGTCGGATCTTGTCCAGGTTCAGGATTACCGTTATTAACTGTATTGATGGCAACTGGAGTATTGGTACCAGGAATTAAGGCAATATTCTTTCCATTTAGGAAGAAACCGAAGACATCATTGAAGTTAGTATTTACAAATTCGTTATATTCCTCCGAGGCAAATACATACTCGAAGAAAACATTACCCCCTTGAGTTTCAAAGTCAAATTCTAGAATAGTTGCATCCTGTGTTCTTGATTCTGTAATTAACCCATCTAGATCTGGATCTCCAGGAAGTTTATTCTTGGTGGTTGTGTGATCTAAACTATTAGGACCTTTAGCATCCATTGCTGTTCCTGTAGTCAAAATAATACCTTGATCGATGCCAATTCCAGATGATAATCCATTTGTGAAAATTCCTGAAGCACCATCTGCACCTATGTAGTTGATAGAATCTTGTTCAACTGTAATCCCACTTCCCAGAATTTCACTTACCAATTGATTCCCATTATTGCTGGTAGTTATGGAAATTGCTTGAGCTATAGTTGTTCCACTAAAGGCAACAAAAGCTGTTCCAGCAACAGTCATTGAAACTTTTTTGATGAATTTTGAAATATTCATACCCTGATTTCTCCTAAAAAATAAAATTATTCAGGTTGACACAACTTTAATAATTAATTGGTTGCTTTTTAAAGTTGTTTTTGTAAGATCTTTTAGATATTGTTATTATCCGTAATTTTTCGGTTGTGTTGGGTAATATTTATCAATTGAATTACTGAAATAAATCACTAAAATTAGTGACATAAATCACTAAAATATGAGTTATTCTCGTCAGTATTTTTGAGTTCCTTATCTCCTTTCTAGCATATCTACGGAGAAACCAGATTACTTTTGAATGAATTTTCGATAACTTTACCAAATCTTCATAATCGGCTATTACTTTGATTGCAATATTGCAATATATCCTTTCTAGCATATCTACGGAGAAACCGGATTACTTTTGAATGAATTTTCGATAACTTTACCGAATCTTCATAATCGGCTATTGGTGTGATTGCAATGTGGTAGTATATCCTTTCTTACACTTATCGCGATTGGGAGTTACAGAAATCCCCTGAGCTAGAGTTGCTGCGACGAGAGTCATTGAAAGTTCCTTGATTAATTTTGAAATAGTCATAGCTTGATTTTTCCACAGTATAATTACTTATAGCAATGAGCGCTGGTATATTTACAAATTGTAGTAGGGCCAAAAGAGCTATAACTCTTATATTATCGGTAATTTATTCCCCCTGTTGCCTGTTCCCTGTTGCCTGTTCCCGGAGCACAGCGCTATATGTTTTCCACTTTAAATTTATCAACTTCTCTCAGTGAATTCAGGCATTTTTTTAAATCAACAACAATATTTCACGAAATCTTTAAAAAAAACACCCACGAATGTGAAGATTAAATGAAGTACAACAGTTTACCCTTGACTGATAGTCGCTGGTGTGGTTATAATTTTTTACAAAAGTCACAAGTTAGATTTTATAGAAGCCCTAAGCGTATCTCCAGAAAATAGGTTCTCAGGAGAAATAATTGATAATTTATGGGTAAAAATTGAAAATTGATTTTATGATTAGATGAGTGGGAGATATCTAATACACCTCATCTCCCCTACTCCCCCACTCCCCTACTCTCAATCTATAATTTTAAATAGATCCCCTTAGGGGTTCTATAGACTCAAGACTTTGAAGCTACTTCCCCTCCGTGATAAAACTACGTTTTCGGCTGTCGCCGAAACCCTTTTCCTTGCCATTTGCCATTAACTATAAGAACGGATTATATTAATATTTAGTTAAAAAATGTTAATAATTATCCCATGTCCTCTAAAAAGACTATACAAAAATCAAAAATTGTGGTATGCGGTGCAGGTATTGGCGGCCTCACCACAGCAGCCTTACTGGCCCACCGAGGCTACGAAGTCCAAATATTTGACCAAGCTATCATTCCCGGTGGCTGCGCCTCAACCTTCAAACGGCGTGACTTCACTTTTGATGTTGGTGCAACTCAAGTGGCAGGTTTAGAAACCGGTGGCATCCATCACCGGATTTTCTCGGAATTGGGAATTGACATCCCGAACGCTACCCATTGCGACCCTGCCTGCGCCGTATTTCTCCCCAGCGAAACTGAACCCATCAACGTTTGGCGCGACCCCGACAAATGGCAGGAAGAAAGACAACGGCAATTTCCCGGTAGCGAACCCTTTTGGCAATTAATGACAAAACTGTTTGAGGCAAGTTGGAAGTTTCAAGGGCGCGACCCAGTTTTGCCTCCCCGAAATATTTGGGATCTGTGGCAGTTAGTAAAAGCAGTGCGCCCGGATACTCTAATTACAGTGCCATTTACTTTAATGACGGTGGCAGATGCTTTGCGGTTATATGGCTTAAATGATAATCTACGATTGAAAACTTTTCTAGATTTACAATTGAAACTTTATTCCCAAGTTGGTACCGAGGAAACAGCTTTACTTTACGCTGCGACTGCTTTAGCTGTTTCTCAAGCTCCTCAAGGTTTGTACCATCTAGAGGGAAGTATGCAGGTTTTGAGCGATCGCCTAGTTGCAGCTTTAGAAAGAGACGGAGGTAAATTGTTTATGGGTCATACTATTGAACATATATATATAGATAGTGGCAAAGCTAATGCTGTTAAAATTAGAAATCAGAAAACAGGGGAAACTTGGGTAGAAACTGCCGACCATGTTGTGGCAAATGTCACGGTGCAAAACTTAGTGAAATTAGTGGCAGACGAAAATCAACCACAAACCTCACACCCAATACCTGGTTACAAACGCCGAGTTGATAAACTCCCGTCTCCCTGGGGTGCATTTGTGGTGTATTTGGGAGTCGATGAAAGCGCTATTCCGGCAAACTGTCCGCCCCACTTGCAATTTTTCTATGATTATGACGGACCTATTGGGGAAAATAATTCTTTATTTGTGTCAGTGAGTCATCCGGGAGACGGTCGCGCCCCCAATGGTAAAGCGACAATTACTGCCTCAAGTTTTACCGATACTCAGATTTGGCGACATTGCCAAGATTATCAGGAGTTGAAACAGAAATATACGGAGGAAGCGATCGCTCGTTTGAGTGAATATTTTTATTTAAAACCAGAAACAATAGTTCATCACGAAGCTGCTACACCTCGTACTTTCGTCAAATTTACGGCACGGGATGAAGGTATTGTTGGTGGTGTTGGTCAGCGTCTGACAACTTTCGGACCCTTTGGCATTGCTAATCGAACTCCGATTCAGGATTTGTGGTTAGTGGGAGATTCGACTCATCCGGGAGAGGGTACGGCGGGAGTATCTTATTCAGCTTTAACTGTAGTGCGACAAATTGAAGTTGAGGAAGGAAGGTAGAAGGCAGAAGGGAAGTCTCATGGAACGTCCCTACAAGAGTTGTAGCAAGTTCAATAAATATTAGGACTTGCTGAATAAGTCTTTTAGTAAGGGGAAGGAGTCAGGAGGTAGGGAAGTTGCATAAGGGCGTCCGTACGGAGTCAGGAGAAATGGGAGTTATAGAGTAGGTAGTCAACAGCCTTAGCTAGGTTGTGATTTGACATCATACCTGATACGTTTAAGTCTTCTATTACTATTTGGCTCTGGTTTTTAGCCTGCTGAAGTAGTCAGTTTATGCAAAAGCTGGATGGAACAATAATTATCTGAGTCTGGTTCTGAATTCTCTCTCCTCTTGAATCAGGTAATGGTAGTTGAACACTTGAGTGTGCGATCGCTTTTTTGCTCAATTGTTAAGTTTTGTGTGCGTTGCCCTGCCCATCCTCCCCACACTACTGCTTTTTTCAGCAAACCATAATTAGGGCTTGCTGATTAATTCTAAAAGCTTTGATATATCAAAGCTTTAGCTTTTTTTTGCCCTTAAAAAGTGCGCCTGTTTCAGTCTAAAACGCTCAAAAAGTTAGTATTTTGGGCGCATCGTTGGGCAAAAAAATTACTCCCCATCTCCCCATCTCGCTAAAAAAGATTTTTTCAGCAAACCATAATTATTATACTATAAAGTGTCTTACTAAAGCGTACTTAGTACCACAGTTTCCAACCGACAAATAACAAATAATAATTTATGGTGAACTTAGGAAAATTTCAAGATGACAAATTACGGAGAACTTAGCTATTTAATTGATACTATTATTGCCAATGATTTAGAGTGTCCTCAGTATAAACAATCGCAACAAATTAACTTGCCTGAGACAAAGCAGATGACCAATGATTTAGAGTGTCCTCAGTATAAACAACCGCAACAAACTAACTTGCCTGAGACAAAGCAGATTAGCAATAATCAAAAATTTATTGACAAATATTTTCCTTTTTTGAATCGTAGATTGCGATCGCCAGATTTGAGGTAACTTTGAAGCAGTCTTGACAACCCTTTTCCATTTAGTAGACCACAGTATAGATGTTCCATGGGAGGTCTCTACAAGGGTTGTGGTAAGGAAGCTTTTGATAACTGTTAACGCAGTTACGACCACAGGAGGCTAACTGATAACTGAAATTAGGTAGTGAGTTTAATCACACAGAAACTTGAAAATTGTCACGGAAAAATCCTACTAAGCTCATCATAACTACTGATATATTTCATTAATTTACTAGGATAAATTTCACATATTCTGAGGATATATATCACTGCTTCCAGCCTAAAAATAAGGGATATTAGTAATATGACGAACTCAAGGAAAATTTCAAAATGACTAATTACGGAGAACTCAGCTATTTAATTGATACTATCATTGCATACGATTTAGAGCGTAGTAAGTCTAAACAACAACAACAAATTAACTTGTCTGAGAAAACAAACTTGTCTGAGAAAACAAAGGTTATCAATGATGAAATGATTGACAAATATCTTCCTTGTTTTAGTGGCGATCGCCAGGTTTAAGGTAACTTTGAAGTGGTCTTTATTCACTTCTCAATGTTTGACATTGATATAGCGGGCAATAGTTGTAAAAAGATTTCCCTGTCTTCTATTTAGGGGGTAGGGAGTAGTTCCTTCTCAATAGGAACGGGAACAAGTAGTGAAAGGGGGTGAATATTTATAATTCATATCTAGATTATGAACGCTAATTATAGTATTTTTACACTAATTACAGCAGTAGTATGACAAACTTAAAATGTTGCAATAGTAAGGGCGGGTTCTATAGCACTACTTGAGTCGGGAATAGGGAATAAGGAATAGTAGACTCTCAAAAAGTCTCAGGATTTATAAATATCAAACACCTTAATGCGTAACGCTACAGTTAATATTAATCATATCAATATTCAATGAAATAAACTCGCCCCAACGATGTAATATTATAGATAATTGTCAATTATTTGGTAAATTTCTTGGTGGAATTTCTCGACCTTGATAAAACTGTTTTTCTAACTTACTTAACAGCAACCAAGAAACAACTCCAACAGGCAAACTTAAAATTAACAAATTCATTAACGTTATGTTTAAGTTCTCCAATATTAACAGTAATAAAAGGATAACTACCCACATAAATGAAGTGGCAAGTATTACCCCAACTTTTATGCGTTGTAAATTTTTTAAAGCAGTGCGACAACTACTACATTTTTTGGTATGGGAATGATATCTATCTAATAATATTTCTGAGTTAAGAGCAGAACTTAAAGTTGCATCAGGAAATAATTGAGCATTATATTTATTCACCCAAGAACGTAATTCAGATACAAATAAATCTGCTTTTGTCGGTAAATAAAAAGCTTTGGCAAAATTAGCACTATCACCCTTCATTTCTAAGTATCGTTCTTGATAATGTAAAAATATTTGGTCATCTTCCAATACTCCATTTTGGCCGATATGAGAATACCAACGTGGGGTTAATTTAATAAAAAATTTCGGCAATGGAGAAGAAAATTTAAAAGGAAAACGAGCAAATAAACGACATTCTCCTTTACGAATAGGTGTCGCATAAACAACAGTTAATGTACGACCGAATTGTTTAGAAGTAAGGTCGTGCCACATCATTCCCGGAGCAATAAAAGTAGTTTCTTGTCTTCCCAAAGTTCCTTTTCTCGGACCTTCTTCCCAGAGTCCTTTAAAACCCCATTTTCCAGATTCTACTACTTCTAATTCTACAGGCGCAACATTAGCGCGGTTGCCCACAGTACGATGATGAGTATAAGGAATATGACTAGAATCTAAAATATTTTCCATTAATGTTAAAGCATCATAAGGTAAATCTCGAAAAGTATTTAAACAAATCCATTCATTAGAATTTTCATCTAAAACATCAACTGTAGGAATAGGTGTTTGAGCAGCATTTTCTACTTTTCCTGCATAGACAAATAAAAGACCTTGAGAAACTTTTGTAGGCAGAGATTTAACTTTTGCCCTTGATGATTTTTCTGCCTCTCCTCCTGGAATTTGTTGAGGAATAATTTCACAGTTTCCCATACCTGAAAATGCCCAACCATGATAGGGGCATTCTAAACATCCAGCTTCATTAATTCTGCCTTGAGAAAGGGGTGCTAAACGATGGGGACATTGGTCTTCAAATACCCGCCATTGATTGTTTTTTTCTTCCCACCAAATCACAATATCTCGTTCTAATAATGTAAATGGTGTAGGTTTAGTTTTGTCTAAGTCTTCTACATAATGAACTGGATACCAAACTTCTTGCCAATCAAAATATTCTGGGTCTGTTCCACCTGCACTTAAAGGGGTATTGTGGGAGTTTTTTACAGTGTTAGTAATCATCAGAATGTTAATTATTTTAGTTAAGCTACTTAGTATAATAGTAAGTATTCAGCTATTAGCATTCAGCATTCAAATGTAATAACTTGACTTCGGTTAGCGGTCATGTACTCAAAAAAAAGCACAAAAACTTGCCTTTATCCAAGAAAAAACAAAATAAAATAAAATACAGATAAAATTTTCACATCTCCTGTCGAAATATTACTATTAACAAGTCTTGAGTGCTTTTGAAAACCATCTGTAAAAATTTAGTCAACTTAACTTTATTGATTGTATTAAAGCCGAACCTAATCTTGCTCAAAACTGTGAATCAATTTTGATAAAAATTAGTAGTTAAGAAGAATTATTTCAGAAATATCTCACTAATTGTCTGTAATAAAATCAAGAATATAATTAGCAGTAACTTGGGATTTTTCCAAGTGAGGAACATGACCACAATTAGGAATCCAAATCAGTTGAGAATTAGGGATCGCCTTCTCTAATTTAGCAGCGTCACCAGTGCCTAAAATCTTATCATTCTCTCCCCATAAAATCAAAGTTTGCTGCTGAATTAAATCCAATTTTTGTTTAAAATTACCATAGCCACCACTTTTAGTAAAAGAAATTAAAGCTTGATTCCAACCTGGCATTTCTAGATGTAATCTAGCACAAATATTAGCATCCAAAGTCGCAAAACTTTTATCAAAATAAGCACTACGACTAATATTTTCTCGAACCTGGGGACGACGCAAAAATTCTGTAGCAAAATAGTCAAGTGGAGGAAATATAAACTTACTAATAATCGGATTATTTTTCAATCCAGCACTATCAATTAATACCAATTTTTTCACAACTTCTGGGTAAGTCAGAGTAAAATCAATAGCAGCAGCACCACCCATAGAAGCACCTACTAAAATAACAGGTTGGTCAATCAAAGTTTTCCAGAAAGAATAAAGATGAGTAGCGATCGCTCCTGGATTAACTTTTAAATTAGGTAATCTATCTGTAAAACCAAACCCCAATAAATCTACTGTCCAAGTTTGATATTGAGTAGCAAGTAATGGTAAAAGGCGACGAAATTCAAAAATGGAACTATCAAAACCATGCAGTAATAAAATTGGAGTATCACCCTGACCTTCGGATAAAAAAGTTGTATTAATTTGCTCAGAAATGAGAGGAGTATAAATTGATTTATACTCAATATTTTGAGCAAAAGAAATAGATGTAGATTCGGTCAGACTTTCAGTTAATTTTGGCAAAAAATCAGGAAACATGGGCATTGATTAAAATTTTTGATTGATTCTGACTGATAGTTTAGCTGTCAGCATTCAGCCGTCAGCTATCAGCTTTTCTTAGTTTACGATAAAAACAGGGAACAGGGAATAGTTCAATAATGGATAATTGATAATGGATAATTGATAATTACCTCTCCCTCAAAGGAAGAGGATTGAATAAAAGGAAAATAAATTCATTGTTTCTCTTGATCTAGTTGGCTTTAAACCTTAATTATTCGGTAAGATATTTTTACGAAAAAGTCAGTAAAAATTATTTTTTATGGTGAATTTTTCTTTCTTTAGCTAATATAACTAAAAGGTTGATTTAGGGCTTGCTGATTAAATAGAAAACCATTTATAGAGAAAGGTTTTAGCCTTTTTTGGTCTGGAAAAATTACCTATTTTTTCAGCTATTTATGCTTAAAAAGGAGTGCATTTTGGGGAAAAGATGAGCAAAAAAAATTACTTCCCTACTCCTTAAAAAAGACTTTTTCAGCAAATCATATTTATTTTTCGGAGATGTCTATTATCAATTATTCATTATCAATTAATGAACCTTCCATTTTTGGTTGTGCAGAGCGTAAAATATCGGATAAGTAATATCATGTCCGATGTAGAAGGTTTTTTGCCATTGTTATCTTACAAGTACAATTATTCCTCCAAATGTTGGGAGGTCTCCCCACACTTCCCACACTTCCCACACTCCCCACACTTCCTTGACGCACTACTCTATTTTTCTTGCCTTACCAATATACATAATTGACATATCCTCATTTAAACTAACTTGAAAAGAGCCAGTTTTTTGATATATCTGATAGTTAATAACATTTGCCTTCCAGACTTGTACTAACTTCCGAATAAATACTTGTAACGACCTATCTAACTTCAGATTTTTTCTGAACATATTCAAATCTCCTAAAACAGAACCTATTTCTCCAAACAAATCAAAACCTTTCATCTCTATCTCAACAAAATCCAAAGAAAACATCAACTCTTTTAACTCCTCTGGTTGAATAAAATTATTCCAATCGTGAACCCCTAAAGGAATTAATCGTAATAAATTTTCCATCAACCAAATCATCACAAATCGAGATTGAAAATTTCTATTTATCGTGTCATAGAAAAAAATACCACCAGGTTTCAACACTCTATATATTTCTGAAACAACTTGACGATAATTAGAAACGTGTTCCAAAACATCCACACAAACTACAACATCAAAAGTATTATTTTGATAAGGCAAACTTTCAGCAACCCCGACTTTATAGTTAATATCCAAGCTATTTTCACAACTATGTCTTTGAGCAGCTTCTATACATTTTGCCGAAGAGTCAATACCATAAGTTATAGTTCCTTTTTTTGCCATAAATTCACATGAAAAACCACCTCCACAACCAACATCCAAAACTTTTAATCCTTGCCAATTAGGGATATATCTATCAAAAAATTTAAACCTAGGTTGATTAAGATAATAAAGAGCATAAATTTTAGAATTATTATCCCACCATTCATTGGCACTTAAATCGTAAAACTCTAAGTCATTTTTTTTCATAGCTATTAATTAATTCAATTAAGCTGTTTTTATCAAAAAAATCTCAAAAATATTGCTGAAAGCTGAATGCTAAAAGTTGAATGCTTACCGAAAAATTAAACTATAAAACTTTCTATTTAAAGAGAAAAAGCGGTCGTTTAGCTAGCGCAAAACTAAGTTTTTCATGTCCGGATAATTAGTGATAAAAAAACTTTCTCATACATATACTTTTTTTATCCCCTCTTGCCTCCTGACTCCTCCCTTTTTATTTATAACTATTCAACCGGACATGATATAAAGCCTTTGTGGAGCATTCCGATAGGAAAGCTTTCGCTAGCAAAACGCCATATTCAATCAACCAAGAGAAGAAAAAACTTCCTTTTAGCCAATCCTTATATGACAGAAGAGCTAATTATTAATTATCAATTATCCATTATCCATTAATGAAAATATTTCTAGCTCAACCTCGCCGTACATTCCAAAATTAACCTTTGATTTTGAATAGCATAAGGCTGAATTTCTAAAGCTTTTTTAAAAGCTAAAATAGCTTCTCGATATTCTCCCAATCCTACATAACATAATCCTAAACCATGCCAAGCTCCAAAATGAAAAGGATTCAATTTTACCACCATCTCACAATCTTTTGCTGCCTTTCTATATTCTCCTAAAGTGTAATAAAGAACCGCTCTTCGATTCCAAGCTTCTCCAAAATCTGGCAAATCCTCAATTAATTTATTTAAAATTGCCTCTGCCTCCTCAATTACTCCAACTTGTAACCAATGTTCTGAGCGTCTAATTGCTTCTAAACCAGCAACACCTTTTTCTTCAAACCAAATCCTCCATAGTTCACCCGTGGCTTTATTCCTAATCAATTCATCAGAATTTTTTAAGTCTTCCAGTAATGCTTTAATTGATGATTTATCCATAATCTTAGTTGTAATAAGTACCTGTACAAAATTAATTTAATTGGTAGTCCTGGATTGCAATGGTGAAGATATCTCTTTTTTAATTTATTCCCCCACTTACGACACTTTCTCTACTGTTTCCTTTTTATCAGATATTTTCTATAGAACCAAAATAGGATTGTTATATAATCTGACTTTATAATTGTACTATTAGTTTACTCAATCTGGGTATTCAGCTTTTTAATGAGGGAGGTAGGTCGATAAATTATACATTTAACTGATGTTTTTTGATACTTTTAATTCTTCCTGAATCTCTGAATACTAATTCGAACTGCAAAAGCTATAAGCTGATCAATAACAACTAAATGCCTACTACTAAATTTGCAATATATCAATAAATCTATGCTCAATGTTTCCATTATTATTCCTACTCTCAATGAAGCAACTTGTCTACCACTTACTCTCAAAAATCTTTCTTTACTTAACCCTCCACCAAAAGAAATATTAGTAGTAGATAGTTACAGCGAAGATGAAACAGTTTCTATTGCTCTTTCCTTTGGAGTTCCTGTTATTTATTCTCCTCAACGTGGACGTTCCATACAAATGAATTTAGGCGCTAAAATAGCAACAGGAGAAATTCTCTGTTTTCTCCACGCAGATACTATAGTACCTAATGACTTTATTTCTATAATTTCCCAAACTTTGGCAAATCAAAATATTGTTGGTGGTGGATTTATTTCGATTATGGGTAATTCCGAAACTACTCGCTGGGGTACTTCCTTGCATAATTATCTCAAAACTTTTTATGCTCCTCTAATTTTTCGTCCCCATTTGTTCTTTAAAGGCTTGCGAATTTTATTTGGAGACCAAGTAATTTTCTGTCGTCGTGCAGATTTTTGGAAAGTAGCGGGTTTTGATACTAATCTACCGATTATGGAGGATGCTGACTTATGTTTGAAGTTAATCAAATATGGAAAAATTTATTTAGTAAATCAGTTCGTACATACTAGCGATCGCCGTGTGGCTAAGTGGGGAGTTTTCCAAGCAAATTTGATTTATCTATTTATTGGTTTTTTATGGGGTTTTGGTGTCTCACCTACTTTTCTTAAACGTTTTTATCAAGATATTCGTTGAAAGAGATTTCTAATTAATAATGGATAATTGATAATTGATAATTGATAATTGATAATTGATAATTG
>NZ_JBNHEQ010000245.1:0-1588 GCF_050016015.1 Dapis hubbardiae BLCC-M172 | reverse complement strand
TATCCATGCACTTTTTTTTACCTTAACTGGAGTTATTACACCAAAAGGGATTAATTATCAATTATCAATTATCAATTATCAATTATCAATTATCCATTATCCATTGGTAAAAAATACTCCATATTTCCTTGAAAAAAAGGGGAGTGAAGGAGTAGGGAGAATGGGAATATTTATTGTGGGAACAAAAGGATAGGTTTTTTCATCATACATATTAGAATGTAAAAATTATTCCTCCTTTCCTCTAAATTGTTTGTAAAAAAGTAGAATCAAGAAACAGAAATTATTACTAAACTATGAAAATTTTAGTGTTAAATGCAGGGTCTAGTTCTCAAAAAAGTTGCTTGTATGAAATTACTACAGAAAACTTACCAGAAAATCCACCACAACCTATTTGGGAAGCAGCAATTGACTGGACTGCTAATGATGATTATGGCAGTTTAGAAATAGAAGCAAACGGCCTTGAAAAAGAGTTCCAACTTAACCCCGAAAAACGCCTAGAAGGCATCTCTAAAATGTTAGAAACTCTCAGTCAAGGAGAAACAAAAGTTCTAGAAAATTTATCAGATATAAATGTAGTTGGTCATCGAGTAGTTCATGGCGGTTCAGATTATTCAGAAGCAACTTTAATAACAGATAAAGTCAAAACAACAATTAAAAATCTTATCCCTCTAGCACCTAATCATAATCCTAATCATTTAGAAGGAATAGAAGCCATTGAAAAAATCTTAGGAAATGTATCTCAAATTGCAGTATTTGATACAGCATTTCACAGTAAAATGCCAAAAGAAGCTGCTGTTTATCCAATTCCTTATAAATGGTTTGAAAAAGGAATTAGACGCTACGGATTTCATGGGACAAGTCATAAATATTGTTCTCAAAAAGCAGCAAAAATATTAGAAAAACCCCTAGAATCTTTACGCATAATTACTTGTCATTTAGGTAATGGTGCTTCCTTAACAGCAGTGCATAATGGAATTAGTATTAATACTACTATGGGATTTACTCCACTAGAAGGATTAATGATGGGAACTCGTAGCGGTTCAATTGACCCGGCAATTCTAATTTATTTGATGCGAGAGTATGATTTTGATGCCGAAAAATTGAATAAAATGCTTAATAAAGAATCAGGTTTAAAAGGCATTTCTGGAAAATCAGGAGATATGCGTTATATCACTAATGCTATGCAACAAGGAGATGAACTTGCTCAATTAGCATTTGATATTTATATTCATAAACTTCGTTGTTGTATAGGAGAAATGCTAGCTTCTCTTGGTGGCTTAGATGTCTTAGTATTTACTGCTGGAATAGGAGAACATTCAGCAATTGTTAGAGAAAAAACTTGTGCAGATTTTGAGTTTTTAGGATTAAAAATTGACAAGGAAAAAAATACAAAACCTCCTATGAATACTGATATTTCTGCCCCAGATACCAAAATACCAATTTTAGTAGTACATACAGAAGAAGATTGGGCGATCGCTTGTGAATGTTGGGATAAAATGAGCCAAGCTTAATTTACATTAGGCCAAATGAAACTTCATTAATTGATAATTGATAATGGATAATTGATAATTACAAGAAGGTTAAAACC
>NZ_JBNHEQ010000244.1:21396-32304 GCF_050016015.1 Dapis hubbardiae BLCC-M172 | reverse complement strand
GTTTTAACCAGAGGTAATTATCAATTATCCATTATCAATTATCAATTATTGAACACCTCTTCTGAATTATATAAATAAGTATTCAATTTTTCTTTAATTACAAAACTAGCATTGGGTAAATCGTAAGCCATAACAATATTAATTCTCTCCTTTACTTCTGTTACTGGACGAACGCTATGTAGACATTTATCCCCAGCCATAACTAATAGTAAACCAGGTTGAGGTTTAATAATAATTTGTTTGCCAAAGGTGTGACGAAAAAAACTCAATTGTTTTACCCGATCTATCACACTCTGAAATCTAGAAAATTTAGCACTGGGTAAGGTAATTCTATAATTGGGATAAAATTCAATTTCTCCTCCATCAACTTTGTTCAAATATAAAAGAGCGGTAATAGCATTTCGGTCATAATGCCACTGATATGTACCTCCTTTTTCAGTAATGTTAATATTGCAACCTACTTGAATATCTTGTAAAGGAAAAAGTTGTTTATTGGTTAGGTTGTTAATAACTTGATTCACAGTTTCGTATAGTTTTTGAACTTCTGGAATCTGAGACTGAATTATTTTTCCATCTATGACAGAACGATTTAAGGGTATGGGTTTAATATTGCGATAAATTTTAGAAACAGAATTTGTCTGGCGATAATCGAAAATCAGTTGTAACAAGGAATCACATTCTGTCTGAGAAAGAAAATTTTCTTGCAGAAAGTATCCTGTTGTTTGAAATTCTTCTAAGGATTTTGTAATTTGAGAGTTTTTCATGTGAATCTATCTAGCAGAGGTACTTGTAAAATTTTTCACCTACCTACTTAATTTGCAGAATAATTAATAATTAATAATTAAATAATTCAGGTTAAAATCCTTCCCTTTCAAGGAAAAAATAATTTTTTTTCCTTTTAGTCAATCCTCAATTATCCATGATCAATTATCCATTAATGAACACCTACTACTGTTCTGATTCCTGGCACCAGTTAGATAAATATTCTAAACTACTAAAATCATCAATTGTTCTTCCTGAATTTTCTAACTTTTCCAGAGATAACTGTTGAATATTCTCTTGAATTATGACATAAATTTCTGCTTATTAAAAAATTTAGTAATCAAATAATTATCAATTATCCATTATCAATTATCCATTATTCATTATCCCTGAACTATTCTAAAACCAGCGTGTTGATAAAAGTTCGGACGAAACCAATTACGATAATATTTTAATGCTTCTGTACCATTAGTTATCCAACATCCTCCTAACATCATATTATGTCTGTTATCAAAAAACGGAGCTGAATAATCTTCATAAAGTTGATGAGTTTTAAATCCTGAAAGAGGATTAAATTTATCACTTAACCATTCCCAAACATTACCCCGCAAATCATATAATCCTGATTCATTTTTGGCAGTTTCTAATAAACCAACCGGAGAAGGAGAACCAAATTTAAAATTCAGATTATAATTATCCGCTTCTGCTTCTTTGCCATTAGCATAAGTTGCTAAATTATATTCAGCTTCAGTCATTAACCGAGTATTTTCACCTTGACAACGACAATAAGCCATTGCTTCATAATGATTTACTTCCACAGGCCAATCTAAAGGTAATTCCATTTCATCAAACATGGCTCGATATCTATATATAGATGTACCATTTTTAGGTATCCAAAATTTAGGATGTTTGATATTATTTTCAGTTTTCCAAAGCCAACTTTCTGGAGTCCAATAATCTTGATTTTCGTAACCACCAGCCTTGACAAATTCTAGAAATTCTGCATTAGTAATTAAATATTTACTAGCAACAAAAGGCGCAACTTTAACTTGGCGATCGCCATATTCTATATCCCAACCAAAAGTAGGATAATCTTCTGGTTTTCCTAGTTTTATAATTCCTCCAGAAACTTCTACCATTTCATTATTAATTATCTGGTTATTAGTAGGAGCATATTCCCAATTACTAGGATGTTTTAGTTTTTCTACAGATAGTTGCCTAAACAACATTGAAGAAGTTTCTATATGAATGCGTTGATGTTCGATACCCATCATTAATGCCCAAAGAGGATGGTTTTGATGGATGGGAAGATTTAGAGGAGTTTTCTTAATTAGGTCTAAAATAATTTGATAGACTTTTTCTCGATACTGCCAAACATCTTCAAGTTTAGGCCAGTCGATGTGGGCGATCGCTTGGTCTAGTTCTTCTGGTTTTTCTGGATCTACTCCCAATTCAAATAATATTTCGTAGTTAGAGTCAATATGTTTTTCTAATAATTCGACACGAATTAATTTATTGATGTAGAAAACTGCTGAATGTCCGAGATAAAAAATTAGTGGATTTCTCAAAGGATCGGGATTCAAATAAAATGTTTTTTCTCCCACTAAACTATTCATTAAAATATCTTCAAGTTGCCAAGCATTTTTAAAATATTCGATAATTTCTTGGCGGATGTTGCAGTCAGTTTGGTAACTATCAAGTTTTGGTGGGGTAGTAGATTTAATTGGGTTCATATTGTTAGAAACAAATTCAAAATTTAATCGGTGACTTTTCCCAAAGGTTTAAGATTGAGAGATTTAGGGATAATTATTAAGTCTAGGTAAAAGCATAGCTAGAAACTCTATATTTTGTCAGGAATAGTTTTCATACTGATATGACTTATACTCATGCCTCTTTGATTTTTCTTGCTTACCTTATATTGGTCAAATAATAGGCAAAATTCAAGAAGCCCAAAGACATACTGTGCAATTATTGAGCAAATTTTTGTGAATTCATAAAACATATTTGCTATGGATAGCTGATGTACTTTTTGGCATACTTAATAATGAATTTTATCTTTCAAAACTCTATTATAACTTCATTTTGTACGCAGCTAATTACTGAGATATAACCCCTGTTTGGGCAGGATTTCACAGGAAATGTTTACCGAATAATTAATAATTATTAATTAAATAATTCAGCTTTATTAGCCTCACCTTGGATAGGGGAAAAAAATAATATTTCCTTATACCCAATCAAGAACGGTTTTAACCAGAGGTAATTATCCATTATTCATTAATGAACATATTTTTTTATTCTTCCTTTTTCCTTCTTCCTTCTTCCTTCTTCCTTCTTCCTTTTTCCTTCTTCCTTCTTCCTTTTTCCTTCTTCCTTTTTCCTTCTTCCTTCTTCCTTCTTCCTTCAAGTTAAGCTTGGCAAAGAATTAATCCAAACCACTTTTTAGGGTCTGTCCAAACTTTCTTAACTTTCAACCCTTTAGCCTCAAGTTGTGTTTGTAAAATTTCCAAATCAAACTTGCGAGAAATTTCAGTTAGAATACTTTCCCCTGCCTGAAAATTAACTTTTAAATCAAGAGTTTCCAAAGCAAATGTAACATTCTCTTGGCAATATAGATACATTTCAATTTGAGTTTCAGCTTGATTATAAATTGCTTGATGACTGAATAAATTAATGTCAAAATTTCCTTGAAAACGCCAATTCAAATGAGATAACATATTCAAATTAAAAGCAGCAGTAACCCCTTGATTGTCATTATAAGCAGGTTCTAAAATTTCTTTAGATTTATCTAAGTCAATGCCTAGTAAAAAATAATTTCCTGGCTGTAAACTTCTAGTGATTTGAGTCAATAAATTATCAAATTCTTGTGGAGAAAAATTGCCAGCAGAACTTCCTAAAAAACAAATTGTTCGTGTTGGTGTAGGAGTTGACTCTAGATAGGCTAAAGTTTGTTGGTAAGTTCCTAGTAATCCCTGAATAAAGAAATCTGGATATTTTTCTTGTAGCTCTAATACGCTATTTTTAAGTATTCCTCCACTCACATCAGTCGGTATGTATGTAAACGAATTACCTATTTTTTGATAAGCATCTAACAATAAACGGGTTTTAGTAGAACTGCCACTACCTAATTCTACTAATTCGCTACTACCAGTTATTTGAGCAATTTCATCAGCATATTTTTCTAAGATAGAAGTTTCTGTACGAGTAGGGTAATATTCGGGTAACTCACAGATTTGTTCAAATAATTCAGAACCATAATCATCATAAAAATATTTTGGGGGTAAAGTCTTAGGATTTTTAGTTAGTCCAGCAATTACATCTTCTCCATCATTTTTAACAGCTTGATAGCTGTCATTGAGAACTTTCACAAGTTGTGGGGGCATTATTTTCTTACTGCATAAGGGTGGACAGTTAAGAGTTTTTTCTTAACCAATTATGGACAAAAATTTGTCATCATAAAATTCTTGCCAGAAGAATTTTAGTATAAATTCTGCTGGGAGTAAATAAGCAGATAATTCAATTAATAAGTCCCATCAATACCTTCTTCTGTAACTCTGGGAAATAAGTAGGTAATATAAAAGTCAAATTATCCATCAGGAAAAAAACTAAAGTATTAATGCACGATCAATGGTATAATTAGCATCTAAAAAAATAAGCTTTTTCTCACCCGGACTTGATAAACCTTGTATCTAATACCAATTCACTATCAAGATGTCAATTTAGATGTGAAATAATTTCTTTAAATTACTGAGCGTGTCAAAGTTTTGAGTCTACAAAATCTTAATCCATGATTTTTGACTTTTAACTTGCGTGAAACAGTAGAAATTAGATCCCTTTGCATTCTTCACTCTCTGAATATTGTTTCATGGCTAATTGCTGTGAAAATATCTTCCATGAGTGTCTCTTACCGAATAATTAAGATTTAAAGCCTCTTCTTTAAAGGAGAAACAATGAATTTATTTTCCTTTTATTCAATCCTCTTCCTTTTAGGGAGAGGTAATTATCAATTATCCATTATCAATTATCAATTATTGAACTACTTTGTGCAAAAAGTCTGTTCTTTTTCACTCTAAGGTTTAATACTATTTTCAAAAAAGGCAGTTACATCAGAATTTTTGATTTATTCCTACAAGAAAAAAATATAAATTCCATAAATTCTGGAAATCAAACCTTTTTTCTTCTTTAATATTTATGTTTTTCTTCCCCCTGTTCCCTGTTCCCTCCATACCTGTTCCCTGTGTCATAACTGTAGCAATATTTTATGAAATTGGTATAATATATATGCATATTTTATCCCTGATAAGTCTTAAAAATACTAGAATATCACTTTCCACTCAGACTTTGGTAGTATTCACAGAAGATAATTTATAAGATAATAAATATAAGCAATCCATAAAATATCAAAGTTGTAATTATCCTATGTCTGCTCAAGTCAAACTGACTATTATTCAAGGAAGTATGATCGGCAAAGAATTTATATTTGAAGAAAGAACTATTTGTATTATTGGTCGTCATAAAGACTGTCATCCCAGACTACCAAATGATGAAAAGCATCGTACTATTTCTCGTTATCATTGTATACTTGATATTAATCCTCCAGATGCGCGAGTCCGTGATTTTGGCAGTAGAAATGGCACTTATGTTAATGGTCAAAAAATTGGGCAACGTCAACCACACCATACCCCTGAAGCAGGTGCAAAAATTCAGTTTCCTGAATATGATTTAAAATCAGGAGACAAAATTAAATTGAGTCAAACTATTTTTCAGGTGAGTATTGAAGCTGAAACAGATATGCCACCAGAGATGGTTTCGATACCAAAAAAATCCTCGGCAGAAACTGTCGAATTACCCGTTTATCCGCCCAGATTAGGAAGTAATAATCTAATTACAATTCCTGGCTATAGAACAATTAAATTATTAGGTAAAGGTGGTTGTGGAGAAGTTTATTTAGCCAGAAATAATTCTACTCAAAAATTAATAGCTTTAAAAACAATGTTGCCTGAAGTTGCTACCCATCCTCAGGCTATAAATCGTTTTGTCAGAGAAATAGAAAATACTAAAGCTTTAAATCATAAGAATGTTGTAAAATTGAAAGATTATAGTTATAGCGATAGCCAATTTTTTTTTACTTTAGAATATTGCAATGGTGGTAGTATTTGGAATTTGTTGGAACGTTGTGGTTATCAATTATCTATTAATATGGCAGTGCCAATTATTATACAAGCTTTAGATGGTTTAGAATATGCTCATAATGCAGAAATTCCTTATGTTAAAAAAGCAGATGGTAGTTTTGGTAAAGGGAAAGGTTTGGTTCACCGAGATATTAAACCAGCTAATATTTTTCTGAGTAATATAAATAGTTCAACAGTGGTAAAAATAGCAGATTATGGGTTAGCAAAAGCTTTTGATTTAGCTGGTTTAAGTGGGCAAACAATCACGGGAAACAAAGGGGGGACTTTTCCGTTTATGCCTAGGCAACAAATAATTAATTTTAAATATGTAAAGCCGGAAGTAGATGTTTGGGCAATGGCAGCAACTTTATATAATATGTTGACTGGTGCATATCCCCGTGATTTTGTTGGTAAAGACCCAATTTTAACTGTCTTGAAAACTCAACCTGTACCAATTAGAAAAAGAAATATTGCTATTCCTCAATCATTGGCAGAAGTAATTGATTTAGCATTAATTGATGAGCCAGAAATTTATTTTAAAACTGCTAAAGAATTTAAGCACGCATTATTAGGTAGTATTTTTTAGGAGGAATATTTGTAGGATTTTGGTATCCCAAACAGTACAAAAGTCAAGAGGGACAGATTAATATCTAATATCCAGCTCGTTTCATAAATTATAAAAAAACCTTCTGTGCCATTCCCTATTCCCTATTATTTATAGCCCACATTTATTTGAATATAAAGGTGTCAACAATTATTAGCAACAGGGAGAAAAAGTGAATATTTAAGAATATTACAAAACTAGATTTATAGAAGCCATTTGATATCTTTGCAAAGCTGCGAGTTTTTGGCTCTTGAGTCAGGAGATTGAGAAATAAAATAGGGGAAAAAGTTAGAATAACCGGCCCCCATCTCCCCGCACTCCTCACACTCCCCACCCTCCCCAGACTCCCCATCTATATTCGCGCATAGATCCCTTCAGGGGTTCTATAACAGGTATGTGTATGTGTAGCAAACATTGATCAAACTGATATTACAGTCAAACCACGTCCAGACAGAAAACTAATAATGACCAATCTTACCTTTTCTTTTTCTTCTCATTGCACAACAGGTCACTTAAAACTTCACTACTCAAGCTCTTTCCCATGACTTTGACCGTTACTCTTCGGAAAGCAAAAATAATGTGATTTTATATTCTTGATTGTCACTTTTTTGCCGTTCCTTCATATCTAATACAAGCCTTTTGGCTCGAAATCCTGTTGCTATCACACGAATTGTAAAGACTTGCTCAGGAATATCTACTAAAGAGTATTTTCCTTCTGCATCTGTATAAGTCCGCTGTCCAGTTTCTAGACTCTCTACAAGAGCATTTTCAATCCCTTCTTCTGATGTATTGATAACATATCCCTTCAGTTGCATCAAATCCTTCTCTCCTCATTAGGTTTTTTTTGTTGGTGTTCGGCGATCGCCGCTGATTAACAGAACTTTTGAGGATGGTGAGGTACAGTTTATTAATTTTCTGTTGCCTAAAGTCCTAAAAATTTGTACCTCACTAACTCCGAAACTGCTGTAAAGCAAAAATCATAATTTGTGATCCAGATCGCCGAAATTGTTATGGGAAGCGAAAAATTCCCTCCCAATTACACCTATACTAAGTCAGCGATAACAACGAAGTTAATCCATCCACTGTAGGGATCGTCAAAGAAACCAGAACTGTCACGGAATACGAAGTCTCCAGCTATACTCACTGTCGGACCAATAATCCTTAAAGTATCAAGATCGATCTCCAACTGGAGGATATGATGGTCTCCATTGTTGTAGTTGACGCTGTAGCCTTTTAGCACTACCTGTGCCGATTGCACATTTCGAGGGAAAGTTACACTTGTTTCAGCCCGCTGTCTCCTGCCTGTTGTTGGCGGAAAATTCAGCCATCCTTCTCTAAATTGCACAGCCATAATTATTCTCCTGGGAATTGTTTATGTTGGTCTTAGGAAAAATAGTTAGTTCTAATTAGAACTATTTAAATTATCCTCAAAATACTTTTTTGCAACAATACGACGATCCGCGTATGCGTCGCAGACAAATGTGGGATCGTCTCGCTCGAATGTTACCTTCTTGAAATCATTTAATGAAGCTTCTCGCCTATTAGCCAGGAGTACACGAGAGCGAGAATGCTTGAGCCGTGAGATTGTCAAATCCCCTATCCAAGTGTGTTCAATGTCAAAGATAACTTTTGTTTTTTTGACAACATCCAACAAACCACTCACATTAATTGGGGACTGAATGGTGTTTGAGTTGCCTGCATTAATAGGCATTGGATTTTTAGTTGTCTTTTGCCTCCGTTAGGTCGGGAACCAGCATGTTCAGGCGTTGGTGAACCGAGCTATGAAATAATAGTGAGCGTGTTATAAGAAACCGGGTTTGTTGGAGACAAATTTCACTATTTATCGGGATCTAACACAAACCCGGTTTCTAGAATGCCAGAAAAATCATAGCCAAATTCACTAACACCGATGTTCATAACACAGCGATCGCTCTTCTGAAGCAATCTTGTTTTGGTTGATTTGGCTATAAATAGCGATCGCATTCAGAGTATTCAGGGAAATTTTATTCTCATCAAGGCGCAAAGATTTTCTACCTTTACTGCCAATTTAGCTACAGCATGATAGCTGCAAGAATCTTTCCGTCGGAACCAATGTATATATTGACTTGGCGTTCATTAGCTTGTGCTACCTTGAGGATATCTAATACATTAGATACCCCATTAGGTGAACTTGGGGTTATCTGTTTCCATCCGCTTAATCCTTCAACTATTGCGAATCCATACCGGGTATTGACATGACCGTATGTATTAATCACTTTCTTGTTAGTTACCCATCCTGATGTGTCGGATACGACGAAGGTCATGGTGGAACCAGGTTCAGAAATCTGGGTAATATTCAAGCTAGAGTTGCTACCGTCCCACCATTGGCTCTTAGGAGTTGTGCTATCAGAGAACTCAGTCTTATACGGAGAAGCAAACAAATCTTCGCTGTCGCCCCCATTAACATCTTTCTCCAGGTCGAAGCGTCCATCGGCCTGTTCCAAAGAACATTCGTAGTGTTGGCTGGCAGTCATCTGCTCCTCGTTATTACCATTTTTCTGTTCATCAACGTGCCAGATAGCCAGTCCAGCATCAGGCAAGAAAGTATCTCGGCCTGTCTTTTGCCTGTTCTCGATGATGAAATACTCTGTCGCGTTTTTGGCATAGACGTAAAAGTCATTGTTCGCCGCAGGGAGGGTCGCCGTTATACCTGGAGTTATGGACGTGACTTTTGTAGCCCAGCCTACTTCATTTTTTAGGTAGGCACAAACTTGCACAGGGTTCTTATTATTTCCTCCAAAACACATGAGGCAATAATTCCCAACTCCCGATGATTCGTATCCATAATCGTACAAATCAGGAAAATCGCAGATCATGTGACCATTTTCATGACAGAAGGTTCGTAGGGTCAGCTCACTACCCATATTTGTGATTTGGTAGTCCCTGAACTTTTTCCCTCCTCCTACGTTGTAGTCAGAGGCTAAGACCCAGGAGTGCGGCCAAAGACCTTCAGCCCAATTATTAACCCTCGGTCCGACGTAAAACACGTTCAAGGCATAGATATAGCCACTACCGTCACTACTAAGCGGACTAAAGTCAAAGCCCTGGGATTTAAGGTCATCTAGTGCTTCAACAATCAGTTCTCTAGCTCGAGTACCATAGGAAATTGCTGGGTCTGTATAGTACGAGCGATCGTGTTTAGCTGTGTAATATTGCGTCACGACATTGGTGTAAGTTAATTTACCCCGCGAGTTGTCGTAGAAATAATCATGTACTGACCCATTATTTCCAAACCCACTGTAGCCTGATAGGTTACAGAAGTCGCTAACTTCTTGCTGGGAAATGGTTTCGGAAACGTCGGTAAACCGGATCAAGATACACAACCCGACGTAGTTTCCTACTGTGACGGTAGACAGGGGCTGAGACTCAGGTCTTGCAGTCGGACTTATTCCCCGTAACTGAGTTTTTTTCTGCTCGCGACGGACTTGCCAGCGACTTGCAGGTCCTTGCAGCATGGGTGCGTTCTGAGCTTGTTGTTTAGCACTCTCCCGTCGGATGCGTATGTGTGGCTGAATTCCCAAGTTTTGTGGGTCTACTACCCCCACTTTAGCATCGGTCGGCAAAAGCTCATTTTTGTCTTCGGAAAGCTGCGCATATTTATAAAAACCTGTGTCAGCGTCTTTAACCACGGTATAGCCATCAAGGGTTTCAAAGACAGCGTAATATTGGTTGCCTGAACTTCTTACCTGGATGGTACTGCCGTCGGGATTGGTGAAAGTAAATTCCTCGTTAAGGAATGGTGTAGGCATAACTATGTTCTCCTTAAGATTGGGTTAAGCAGTTATATCAAGTCGTCGAGAATAACCACAAGACAGCTTATATTGTAGGTAATCAATCTGACTTGATCTTGATTAGGACTTACTCAATACAAAGTATTTCTGTCATTGCGACCGACAGGGATGCAATCTCAAGCCCACATTTTTCGTCTATAATGGATAATATCATGTCCCGATAAGAGCGCGATAGAACTCCGTTCCGCTTACGCGTTAACGCAGTTGTGCGCCAGCAATCAAAAAACTTTATCCTTTTAATACTTTCTTTTTCCCCTCCTGACTCCTGACTCCTGACTCGTTATTTATAACTATTCAACCGGACATGATATAAGTCCTATTGATATGAGTAATATCATGTCCGGTAGCATCGGTATTATAAACTACGGGTAAGGAAGAAGAAAGAAGGTTTCACAGGAGGAAAAAACTTAAATACTGTGTAGATATTCCCCAAGCTTTTACACGCAACCATACCAACGGACATGATAGTAAGAAAGTCAATTTGTTTGGCTTCTAGTTCATTCAAGTAGAGGAGGTGGTGATCCTTCTAACTCCCCGCTGCTGC
>NZ_JBNHEQ010000244.1:0-21296 GCF_050016015.1 Dapis hubbardiae BLCC-M172 | reverse complement strand
TGCCACTTCCACTCATGGCTTCCAGTTCACTCAGGGAAGGCGGTGCCCCTTCTAACTCCCCGCTGCTGCTGCCACTTCCACTCATGGCTTCCAGTTCACTCAGGGAAGGCGGTGCCCCTTCTAATCCCACGGTGCTGCTGCCGATTCCGATCATGGCAATATTCCTCCGTTTATTGACAAATAATTTTTCAGTTTGGATTCCCCTAGAGGCGCAAAGACCTTGCGCCTCTACTACCAATTCACCTAAGGAAGCATTATAGCTGCATAAATCATTCCGTCGTTAGCAATATACACGTGAACTCGACGCTTATTCCCTTGGGCAACCTTCAGGATATCTAACACATTGGTAACTCCATCAGGTGAAGTTGGGGCGATCCGTTTCCATCCCCCGCTTACCCCCTCAATTCCTGCGAATGCATACCGGGTATTGACGTGAGCGTAGGTAAAAAGTACCAGTCTGTTGTTGTACCACATGGTAATATTCCTCCATTTATTGACAAATAATTTTTCAGTTTGGATTCTCCTAGAAGCGCAAAGACCTTACGCCTCTACTGCCAATTCTACTAAGTGATCATCTGTACCCATACAACCTGGTTGTCGTCGTTTACAAATGCAGTGACTCGGCGTCCATTGGCTTGCGCTGACGTGAGGATACTGACTATGTTATTAATCCCAAAACCATTGCCCAGTATCACTTTCCAAGCATTATCACCCTCAAGAATTACCCATGCGTTCTGACTGGTGTTGGGAGCGTAAGTTCTCATTACAAGTTTGTTGTTGAACATCGGCATGGTAATATTCCTCCATTTATTGACAAATAATTTTTCAGTTTGGATTCGCCTAGAGACGCAAGACCTTTGCGCCTCTACTGCCAATTCACCTAAGTCACCATGTATACCACAATAATCTTGGCTCTCAGAACCAATGTATACACTGACTCGTCATCCACTGGTGCTATCAGAGAACTCAGTATTATACCAGGCGTGATAAATATTTGCTACAAATAGTTAGGTTATTGCTTAGAAGTCAGGAGGAGTAGAATCTAAATTTTTTTTATACCTATCCTCTATTTTAAGTCAAATAGACATTAAAATCAACTCCTTTAAAGACTCAAACTGATTCGTAACATTCTTTTTTAACCCTTGGTATTCTAGGGAGAACCGAGATGACCTTATCTAATCTCATCACCCTAATTTAATAATCCTCTAAATCAACTTGGGAAACAATACGAGGATCTGCGTATAGGATTATGAAGAAATTGCAACAAACGATCCTTTGAGTAACCCCAACTTTTCTAGAGCAACCATTACAGCAGCAGTCCGGGTTTGTACACCCAGTTTCCTATGAATATGCTCCTGGTGTTTTCTCACTGTTCCTTGACTGCAACCTAGAACTTTAGCAATTGCGGCATTGCTTTTATCCTGAGCAACCCAGAAAAGCACCTCTGCTTCACGTCTGGTTAGTCCTATTAATTCTAGAGAAGAAACTGAAAATGATTGTAGTTCTTGTTCTTCCAAGATCAGGATATATAGCTCCCCAATTACATTGGAAATAAGGCGAACCAGTAACTGCTTTCCTAGTTGCTCTATGTGTAAAGGTAAACAGAGGGATGAAACTTTGCCGTTAGATATTAGTAACGAAATCTGATGCTTGAACCAATTTTGTAATGGTTCTGGCAATGAGTGTTGGGTATAGGGGGAAAAATACTGGTTCAGTAATTGTTCTCCCCGTTGAGTTATCAATAGCAACTGTCCCTCTGCTGTGACAATTATCGCACCTAGCTGCTCGAAAACTTGCTTAAATTGTGTCAGTATTTGTTGCTCTTGGTTGAATTTAGAGGTATTTTCATCTGTATACATCAAGTGTTGACCCACTAAATTCAGGACACAGCGATCGTAGTTTGTGACAATTTGGCGATCGCGACTCACCAAAATCCTTTGCTGTAGCACTATATATACTCCTTTTATATAGCCAACTTTTTTTATTATTCGACTTCCGTAGCTTTCCCTGACAACTTATTACTATTTTTACACCTTGTATTATATCTTCAAGATACTAGAATTCGATCGCTCATCAGTTAACTGATGACTTTTTCCAACACAATCTTATACTAAATCCGGTTGTGAAACACCACATAAAATCAGGTGAGGTCAAAGGTACTCTTGCAATGAGCAAAAATGTTTGAGAAGAGATAGGAAAAAGCTAGTTTGAGAAGAGGATTTGGTATGACAATTATTTACATCAAGAACAATCATGGAAGTGTAATACCAATTTTTTTTGAAAATATTGTTACAAAACTGTTGTTAGAAGGAACAAAAACACAGAACAGGAAACACAGAAGTGGGATTTGTAGCAGATATTTAGGCATTGCTGAATAAATGTATGATATTAGAGGAGTTAGGGGTCAGGAGTTAGGAATTATATCATGTCCGGTTGAATAGTTATAAATAAGGATGGAGGAGTCAGGAGGGAAGAATAGGTAATTTTAAGTTACAAGGAGGAGAAAGTTTTTCGATTGCTGGCGCACAACTGCGTTAACGCGTAAGCGGAACGGAGTTCTATCGCGCTCTTATCCGGACACGATATTAGAAAGGATTAGATCGTGTCAATTATGTAGAAAGGTAGACAAATAGTAATTTATCTATAGAAGCCATTTGGTATGTTTGCAAAGTGGCATAGGAGTCAGGAGAATGAGAATATAGAATAGGGGAAAAGGTTGAATTTAGGCCCCTAAATTCACTATCTCCTATACTTAGCTACTCTCTAAGTTTCCCTCTCTTCCCTCTCTTCCCACACTTCCCACACTCTCGTTCATAGATCCCAAATGGGTTCTATATTCATATAGTGAATCTCCTTTATTTTGCCTACCCTAGCTCTAGAGATTTATCAAGCTGGAACTTTAATGGCCTCGCTACCAGACAAACCAAAGGCTTTGTGAATAGCTTGCAGCGCTTTCACTCCATCCTCTTCTTCTACCACACAACTAATTTTAATTTCCGAAGTGGCAATCATCAAAATATTGATTTGACTTGCTGCCAAGGCTTCAAACATTTGCGCTGCTACCCCTGGATGTGCAATCATTCCCGAACCGACTACACTCACCTTGGCAATACCACTCTCTAATACCACTTCTCCCCAACCAAACTCTAATGCTGCATTTGCCAAAATTTGATATGCAGTTTCTCCCTCTGGTTGAGATACAGTAAAAGCAATGTCACGAGTTAAAACTCCATCCACATGATGACAGCGTTGAGATTGAATAATCATATCTACACTAATATTCTGTTGCGCCAACAAACCAAATATTTGTGCTGCCATTCCTGGGCGATCGGGAATGTGACGTACTGCTAGTCTTGCTTGCTTGATATCTAAAGCAACTGCTCGCACTGGTGGGGGCAACTCTTCCGACTCAGAAGCAGCAGAGCTAATGGAAGTATCTGCAACATCCACATCAAATGCTTGACACAAACAATTAACTGCCTTTTCACAGTCTTCTGCATCAACTACACAACTAACCTTAACTTCGGAAGTAGAAATCATTACTATATTTACTCCTGCTTCTGCCAAAGTTTCAAACATTTTTGCTGCTACTCGTGGACGCCCGATCATTCCCGCACCCACAAGACTGACTTTGGCAATAGGTCTCTCTTCTGTTTTGACTTCCGGTTCGCCCAAACTGGGGTCAGAATTTTTGCCTAAAGCAGGTAGTATGGCATCCGCTACTGCTGCTGCTTGTTTTAAAGTATCTTTCCCGACGGTAAAGGCAATATCATTAGTATTGCTTTCGTGAATAGATTGAATAATTAAATCTACATCTATATTTTGTACAGCAATACCAGAAAATAATTTGGCTGCCACACCAGGGGAGTCGGGGAGGTGCAACATGGAAATTGCAGCTTGGTTAGTGTCATATTCTATAGCATCTACGGGTTTGGTTAATTCTAAATCTTGGAGAGCGCGACGTTTTGGTATTGCCGAAACGACGCGAGTACCCGGTTCATCGCTCCAACTGGATAAGACTACTAATGGCATTCCATAATTTCGAGCAATTTCGACTGCTCTGGGATGTAGCACTTTTGCGCCTAGACTTGCCAACTCTAACATTTCATCACAGGTAATTTCTGGCATTAACTGTGCTTCGGGTACTATGCGGGGATCGGTTGTGAGAATTCCTGGCACATCTGTATATATTTCACACTTTTCTGCTTGGAGTGCTGCTGCTAAAGCAACTGCGGAAGTATCTGAACCTCCTCTACCTAATGTTGTAATTTCCTGGTGGCGAGTCTGACTAATACCTTGGAAACCTGCAACGACTACAACTTCTCCTAGTTGGAGATGTTCTTCTATGCGTTCGGTTTTAATATGTAAAATACGAGCGCGGGAATGTTCAGCTTCTGTGACTATTCCTACCTGCGCTCCAGTGAGAGAAATAGCTGGCACTCCTAATTCTTGTAAGGCCATACTCATTAGAGCGATGGTAACTTGTTCACCTGTGGATAGTAGCATATCCATTTCTCGACGACAGGGATTGGGGGAAATTTCGTTTGCTAGTTTGACTAAGCCATCTGTGGTTTTTCCCATGGCCGATACTACTACTACGACTGAGCGATCGCTGGCTGTTTGAGCTATACGTTGGGCCACTGCTTTAATTCTTTCGACAGAGCCGACTGATGTACCACCGTATTTTTGGACTATTAGCATATTGATTTGAGAATTAGACTATTAACGTACTGATTTTAAATTCTTTGGTTGAAAGTTGTTAACCGGATTGATTAAAATGTTGTATAATTTAATGTTTAAAAAATAATTAATTTTCGTCAGATATTGGTAATTTATCTTATGCCAGAAATTAATTGGATGACAATTTTAGAATCACAACAAGATGAATTTATTATCAAACTAAACTACAAGATACCTGCTTTTACAAGTACAAGAGGAAGATGCGACTTTGATGGGGCTACTCATTTAGAGGCTGTTTGTGATGGTGATGATGAAAAAGAAAAACAAATGAATTGGTTTTGTGAGGAGTTAACATACAAGTATTATGGGGATATAGATGATTTTTCTGATGAATTTATTAATTATAAAATAGGTAAAATAGGGGAAGAATCTGTCAAACAATATTTAGGGGAATTAATTAGTGATATTGATTACAAGTTATATGAAGGGGGAGATGGTGGGAAGGATTTCTATTTAACAAATAATACATCAGTAAGTTTACAAGTTAAAACTACTTGTTTTGATAGAACTTTGGAGAACAATTTTTATTCTGTACTAAATGAACATGGATTAGATGAATGTGAATATTTTCATAGTAATGAGGATTATTATGTTAACCTAAAACACGATCAATGCGAGAAAGTTCTAAATCAAATGAAATGGAAAATAAATAAACAAGAACGAGATAAGAACGAAATTTGTATTTTTGTTCTTTTGTTAAATCAGGTAGTAGGAGAGATAATATGTCAGAACTTTGGTGGGATTGGATACGATTATCTAGAAACAGAAATAGATGTTAGTTACAGTTCTATATTATGTGGGTTTAAGCCAACATATTTATTAAAACCTGATACAGATATTTATTTAAAAGACCTATTTTATATTGGTGGACTCAAAGGCTATCTAAAACATTTTACTTAAAATTATTAGAACAACAGAACTAGAATTTTGAGGCGTAGGAATTTACTATAAATTTTTTGGTTCAGTTTAGATAGTATGGATTTTAAATTTTTTGGTTAATAACTTTTAACCGGATTAATTAAAATGTATCTTTTTATATTTAATTTGGACTGATAACTTTAATTTCAGAACATTAAGAAAAATTGTATTAATTTTATAGAGCAAAACATTATGAACAATCTAATAACCAAAACTTCCACAATGCAAGCGCTGGTTCTGTGCGATATTGGCAAGTTAGAAGTCCGTCAAGTTCCTAAACCTCAAGTTGCTTCTAATCAAATTCTGTTAAGCTCATCAGCAGTTGGTGTATGTGGTTCAGACTTTCACATTTTTTCTGGGGAAAGCAATTTTAATAAGGATAAATATGGTCAACCTATCCCCCTAGTGCAACAACCTCAAATTTTAGGCCACGAAATTGTTGGTGTGGTAGAAGAAGTGGGTGCCGAAGTTCAAGATTTGTCTGTGGGCGATCGCGTGGTTCTAGACCAGGGTTTAAATTGTTTGAGTCAAAAGGGAAAATCTCTATGCGAATATTGTCTTACTGGAGATTCCCACCAATGTGAAATTTATCAGGAATATGGTATTACTGGTTTAGCAGGAGCGTTCGCTGAATATTTGACAGTTCCTGCTGTGAATGCCATTAAAATCAATTCTGACTTGGAAAGCGTCCAAGCTGTTCTTACAGAACCTCTTGGTTGTATAATTCACACATCTGATGTAGTAGCCAAAACCCGCACCCGCTATAAAATAGGTGCTGAAGAGTGGGAGCGTCGGGTCCAATCAATTCTAATTTTTGGAGCTGGTCCTGCGGGACTTTTATTTATTCAGTACCTACGCAACATCCTGGGATATGATGGTTTAATTCTGGTCAGCGAAACAAATGCTCAAAAACGTGAGTTAGCTAAGGGTTTTGGCGTAGATGTTATAGATCCTCAAACGGTAAATATTGTAGAAGCAGTGAGAGAAAAGACAAATGGACGGTTAGTAGAGTATGTAATTGATGCTTGCGGAAATGGTTTGATTTTTAAATCTATTCCCAGTTTGATGCGTAAACAAGCAACGTTTCTGATGTACGGTTTTGGACATGGGGGAGTAGATTTAAGTGTGTTAAATAACCTCCAATTTATAGAGACAACATTAGTCTGTGCTACGGGAGCTTCTGGAAAATTAGATGCTCATGGACGCTCATTAACCTATTCTCAAGCACTCAGAACGTTGGAAGAAAAACAGATAGATGTTTCATCATTAATTACACACCGTTACTATTCCCTGGAAACTGTAGCACAAGCATTTATTAATGACTACAAATTGTCAGATTATATTAAAGGTGTAGTTGTATTATGAGCAATTTTGGGATGAGTGAAAAACAAAGGCAATAATAACAGCTATTTTAAATATTGTCGCTAGTTGGAAATGCCATTGCATCTCAAACTATTCTTTAGGAATTTGCCATAAATTTTCAGTTTCAGTACCAATAGACTTTTATCTCTTTTTGTAGATTGCCAAGCTATTATCATTATTAATACCTTGAAAATCAAATCCTGCTTCATCAAATAATTCCTGATAAGCATTCTGTCTCAACAAGGTAATTGTTAGTTTTTATTGAGCGATAATTTCACCATCTTTCTTAAAGAAATAGCTTTTTTTACGAGTGCGATAATCTATTCTATCTTCCAATTCTTCAATAATTTGAGAATATACAATTCCACCAGGTAAATTTTTTTCAAAATTAATCCCAGACTTTTGTATACTTAACAAAAGCAAACTTTCTGTTCGTAAATGACGAGCTAAATTTTGTAATCCTTTATAGTTAGCTTGAACATCAGGAATATGACTCACTAACTCCAAGCGATCGCCACAACTAATAAATAGCTAAACTCCTGTATTTGATATAGCAACATCAAAGGTTGTATTTAATTCCATTGTTAGGGCATCAGCTACAATTAACTTAGCTTTATTTCCCAAACGTTTTTTAGCAACTTCCACAAAGGATGGTGTAATATCGACTCCAGTATACTGACAACTATTGTCAATTTATATGTACTTTTCTGCAAGTAATCCTGTTCCTACTCCTATTTCAATAATCTGAAAATTATTACCTACAATTGAGTATGCTTTCTTAGCTATATTATGGTAGTCATAGTAGCCAGACATCATCAACAAATCATAATAATTAGTAATTCCTGTATATTGATTAACCATTTTTTTACTGAAATTTATTAGCAAAATTTTCATAGTTAATTATATCAAAAATTTATCTTTTTTTGATAAAAATTATATTAGTTAATATTGCTTTTACCTCCTGATTTTATCAAGAGCTGATTGCTGAATACTTACTTTGTTTCAATAATGCCATCTGAATGCCTGGATTTATAAAGCTAATTACCGATATCAGGATGCATTCAGATGGCTGTTTGTTTACGTTTTATCAACACATAAATATGATTTATCATCCCTAAATTTCCTGGGAAGAATAATTATAAATATTCAGGAATTTCCCATAAAGTTTCAGCTTTAGTGCCAGCAGTTCTTATCTTAAACTTTTGACTTAATCTTTGAGTTTGATAAACAGAGAAATGTGACTTCCAATCTCCCACTTTTCCTTTACGAATAAATGGAGTCATATTAGCAGGACGTTGACTAGACCAACGACTTTGATTTTGGCTCATGTTAGTAAAACTTGTATGATGAAGAATGCTTTCTATAATTTGTGGATTTTCGATTTTTTCTACATAATTATCACCTAAAAATTTTGCTATGGCAATAATATTAATTTTCGGATTATTTTTCATAGATTCATAAGTTAAAAATAGAACATTTTCATCATTTTTATGTTGCACCCAACCAAGTAAATGATCGAAGTAATCTCCCCAATCTACTTCTCCATTAATAAAACATTCAAAAAAATCATCAAATGTACCTTCAGCAAAATCATAATATTTGACAAATCCTTGAGTATGATAATAAAAAGAAACAGCACAATCAAAAGGATTACGAGCTATATAAATGTATTTTGAATTGGGATGATAAGGAGTTAAATCGTAAGTTAAATGAGTTTTTATAAAACGAGGTTCGGATAAAGATTTAACAAAATCATTTCCCACTTCTTCCAGATGAGGAACTTCTAAATTAATATTTTTACCCACAGGAAATAGTTCTCCATCATGGGATAACATCCAAACAATATGTTGAGTCCAAGTTGTTCCACATTTAGGATAAGTAACAATAAAAGTGTCTGTTGCTTGAGCTTGATATGTAAGTCCAGAGTCCCAATTTTCTGGGGGAAATCCCATTGGTAGACGAAAATTTTTGTGCAGCGTATAGCTTGGTTTTAGACCTTTTCTCATCCTAGTTATTAAAATTATTTTCAGTGAATAATTAAATTTTTATATCTTTTATATTTTACTTCAATTATGTATAAAATTTACTATAGCAATCCTATTTTAGTTGTAATATTTTGGTGGTAGGGGCGTTTCATGTCGCGCAGCGAAACGGCCGTTAGCTTCGCATAACTATCGTTAACGCCCGTACAGGAGTAGGAGTCAGGAGTCAGAATTTTCAAAGCTTTCAGTTTAAATTAGCTATTATAAAACTTATAACAACCTATTTAGGATTGCTATAAGAATTAACAAAGTATTTTTTTATAGTGCAAATAGTATTCTTTTGAAACTTAGAATGTGGGAGCTTTTCTCTTATACCAATTACCATGCATTAATTCTATACTTCAGCTTGACTTCAGAAGTCAAATAATTACCAAGATTAAAAGTTTGTTATTAACAATTATTAGTTAGTATAGGTTTTTCCTACTTTTAACCTCTCTCGTAGGGACGTTGCATGCAACGTCCCTACCCACACTTCCCACACTTCCCACACTTCCCACACTCCCCCACCCAATCATATATAGCATTCATGCATGATAAATGGTATTACTTATTTGCTGTTCCTTGTCTTTAGTCTAAATCACTACTTCTACAAAATTACTGAATAAAAAAAGGAAAAAATAATAGAAATAGCTGTCTAAGAATAAATTGGATCAGCTCATTTTCAGCATATATCTTCGAGTTGCACCTTCTTTTAGTATTATTTTGTTAAAATGGTCTAATTATTTTTATGTTCAATCCTCCTCCAGAAGCGTTTGAAAATTCTAGAGATTATTATCGTAATCCCTGGATTTTTGGTATTTTAATTATTGTGGTTATTTTCCTATTCATAATTATGTTTTCTGTAGAATCTCAATCTCAATTTTTAACCGACCCATTTCTCCAAGCTCCGACAGAAAATTCTGTACAAGTTGTTTGGTTTACTGAATTTCCTGGCAAACGAAATTTTGTAGTTTATGGTGAAAATTTGAATCAAGTTGTTGAGGCAAATACTACTAAATTGAGTCGCACTCGCGAAGACCAAGATTCTTTCATTGGAAAACAAACAGAAAAAGGTTTAATTTATCAACAACCTATGATGCGAGATATCTGGCGACATGAGGCCAAAGTTATTGGTTTAACTCCTAATAATTCTGTGCCATATCAAATTATTAGTGAAAAGGAAAATGGGGAAAAGATTAGTAGTAAAATCTTTAATTTAGCTGCTAAACCAACCTCTGGTAAACCTTTAAAAATCCTCCTAACTTCAGACCATCAATTAAAACCAATGAGTTCGGCAAATCTGCAAAAAGTCACAGAAACTTTTGATAAATTAGACGCTATTTTTTTTGCTGGAGATTTAGTTAATATTCCAGACCGAGCTTCAGAATGGTTTGATGATAATCGAGGTAATGCTTTTTTTCCGAATCTTCAAGGTAGAGCTAATTATGAATTAGAAAAAAATGGCAAAAAAACTATTTATACAGGTGGGGAGTTAATTCAAAATATGCCTCTTTTTCCAGCAATTGGCAACCATGAAGTTATGGGGATATTTTCCATGAAAACTTCTTTGAATTATCAATTTAGTCAGCCTTATCCTAGGCAAGCTGCCAAAAATTTATATCCACAAAATCCTCAAAATATTAATCGTGATACCTGGTTAAAAAATAATTCTTTTAATACAGATACTTACCAAGAAATTTTTACTCTGCCTCAAAATAGTTCAGAGGAAAAAAATTACTACTCTGTAACTTTTGGCGATGTACGTTTAGTAGTTTTATATATCACAAATATCTGGCGAGTTCCCCATTTAAAAGATAATGCTAGAGGCAAATATCGGGAACGAAAAAAAGATTTTGACAATCCTGCTGAATGGGGTTACGGTCAGCATATTTTTGAACCTATTATTAAAGGTAGCGAACAATATAATTGGTTAGAAAAAGAATTGGCAAGTCAGGAATTTCAACAAGCTAAATATAAAGTAGTTATGTTTCACCATCCGCCTCATTCTCTAGGTGAAAATTCTATTCCTGCTTATACTAATCCTATCCAATATATTGACCGAGATGAAAATGGCAAAATTACCATGATTCGTTATGAATATCCCCAACAAAATGACTATATTATTCGGGATGTTTTACCATTATTAGAAACTGGTGGCGTTCAGTTAGTATTTTACGGGCATTCTCATCTTTGGAATCGTTTTGTTAGTCCGAGTGGGATGCACTTTCTAGAAACATCAAATGTGGGAAATAGTTATGGAGCTTATCTAGGAAGTAAAAAGCGAACTGTTCCTCTAAATTATCAGGAAAAATATGCTGAAGTTGCTAATCCCAATGGTCTAGAACCGATAATTCCAACCATTGCACCTTTGATAGACGAAAATGGTGAACCTCAACCTTATATTGCTAGTAATGACATTACAGCTTTTAGTATTTTTGAGACAGAAACAGGAAAAGTTAGTAGTTACTATTTCGATACTAGAAAGCCTAATTCTGAAGTCGTAAAATTTGATGAATTTCAACTATTTTAGTGACCATAAAATAATTAATAATTAATTCTTGCCTAACGCTTTTTGGGAATTGTTATATAGCAATCCTCCGCATATTCGTGGCAAAAAATATTACTACTTTTTAGGGAACAGGCAACAGGTGAGAGTTTCAACTTTTTTATTTACTTTTTAATTACCCGCAACCTATGCGCGGATTGCTATATACTATTTATCAAAAGTAATGCTACACTTGGAAAGTGTCAAAATAACCATCAAAACAACAAATACTATTAAATCTTTATATCAAGTCAATAAATAGTATTTATAAATAGAAGTTCTAATCATGGCAAAGTTTTTAATAATTGATATTATCTCAAAGCAAAAAACATTTTTGACACGACTAAAATAGGATTTATACCATTTTGATAAATATTTGCTACAAATAACTAGGGAATTTTTGTTTGAGTCAGGAGTCACGAGTCAGGAGTCGCATGGGAATGCCTTTAATACCATGTTTTAGATCGGAAATTATCTTTTTTGTCAAAGATAAATCTTCTGAAAAATGTTTTTATCCCCCTTACTATTCGTAACATTCTTTTGTCAAATTGGTATAATATATCTAATTTTTGAATAATTGTCAATATAAATCATCTTTTTTTGTTGTACTAAAAAACTGGATATGCCTTAGCCTCTGTTGCTATTGCCTTTTCCGGCAAGAAATTTATTTATATCTCCAATAACAAAAAACTATATGATTCCAGAAAATATTGAATCAAAAAAAGCTCTTTTATTAGTAAATCCTCATGCCAGAAAAGTTCAAGATAATCTAAATTTAGCCTTAACCTATTTACAAGATTTTGGCTTAGAAATTATCTGCAAAGAAACTCAATCTCCACAGGATTTTAATCATTTTATTCAAGAGTATAAAAATCAGGTAAATCTGATAATTATTGGTGGTGGGGATGGCACATTAAATTTAGCCGTAGATAGTCTAGTCGAAACAGGTTTACCTCTAGGAATTTTACCATTAGGAACAGCTAACGATTTAGCTCGAACTTTAGGAATTCCTGTTTCTTTATTTGAAGCTTGTCGAGCGATCGCCACTGGCAAAAAACGTTATATAGATTTAGGAGTAGTTAATGGCAAATATTTTTTCAATGTTGCGAGTATAGGATTAAGTGTAGATATTACTAATAATTTAACCAAAGAAGCAAAGCGTCGGTGGGGTGTATTAGCTTATGCTATTACTGCCAGTAAAATGATTTTACAAAGTCGCCCTTTTAGAGCAGAAATTCGTTGTAATGGTGAATCAAAAATAGTCAAGACTTTACAAGTTGCTGTAGGAAATGGCAAACATTATGGAGGTGGGATGACTATTGCTCACGATGCAACAATTGATGACCAAAGGCTAGATTTATACAGCCTAGAAGTGAAATATTGTTGGCAATTTATTGGAATGTTACCTTCTATATGGAAAGGGAAATATCAAGAAAGTTTTGGTTTTCGTTCCCTCTCTAGCTCCGTAATTAGTGTTTATACTCGTAAACCTCGTCCTATTAATACTGATGGAGAAATTATTACTTATACTCCTGCTCATTTTCAAGTAGTTCCTTTAGCTTTAGCAGTTATGGTGCCGAGGAAATTAACAACTGAAAAGGAGAAACTGCAACCTGTAGTACCAATTTTATAAATGAAGGAAGAGGGAAGAAGGAAGAAGAGTTGAGTTATCTAGGAGAGAAGGAAGAAGAGTTGAGTTATCTAGGAGAGAAGGACTAAATATTGAAAAAAAAGGGAACAATGATAGAGATGGCTGCTTCCTTCTTATACCATTTTGATAAATGTTTGCTACGAATCTCTGTTTCCTGTTCCCTATAACTAGAGTTGTGTAACATTCTTTTTTCACCCTTTATATTACTTCCTATTTCTCCCTACTTCTTACTTCCTATTTCCTATTTCCTATTTCTTACTTCTTCCTTCTTCCTTCTTCCTTCTTTCTTCTTACTTCTTCCTTCCTACTCAAACATGACAGAAAATTTAACAATTCCCATCCATGAAACATTCCAAAAAACTATTCAAGGAGAAGGCTATTGGACAGGTACGCCAGTAGATTTTATTCGTCTTGCTGGTTGCCCAGTAGGTTGTCATTATTGTGATACTGGTTATGCGGATGGAGGAGTTGGTTTACCCAGACAAATGAGAACTTTTGATGAGTTAATTAATGAATTATTCTCTCCCAGAGTTATTATTTCTGGTGGTGAACCTTTTATTCATAAACAACTACCTACCTTAGTAAAAAGAATAGAAGCTACTGATAGAAAAGTTTCAATAGAAACCTCCGGTTGCTATTGGCAAGATATTTCCCCTAAAACTTGGGTAACTCTTAGTCCAAAACAACATATTAGTCCTAAATATCCAGTTTTACCGCAAATGTGGAAACGGGCTTCAGAAATAAAATTAGTGATAGAAACTGGCAAAGAATTAGAATTTTATAGTAAAATTTTATTAGATAACAATAATATTCCTGTTTATCTACAGCCCGAATGGTATAGTCGCAATTTCACTCTACCGTTAGTCCTAGAATTACTTCAGGAATATCCTTATTACCGACTCTCTGTGCAGTTACATAAATATTTAGGACTGCAATAACTAAACTATTAATTGAAAAGGCCGGGTCTTATAAAGTCCTAAGAAGCTCAATTTTCAATAGAACTGAAAATCCTTTTAATTCAAGGCCACAAATCTTTTAAATGTCCTGAAGGAATTAAACTCAATATCCACGAAACAACTAAGTGGAGAAAAATTGAAAGTTGAGCAAATGGCCTTGAGCTTTCCTCTTTCCTTAATCCTCCTACTAAGGGAATTTAGATAGACAAAAAAAGCTGCCTATTTGGATTAATGATTGAATCATTAATTTCCTTATAGACAGCGAGTTCAGAACTGCAGATGGAGATACACCCTGATAGTTGAATAAAAAGTAGATACCCCTGATGGATAACTCCTAGATGGACTAATTACCTGATGGTTTAACTCCCTAATGGCTTAGTCTCCACATCCCAAATACCAGGATTGGGGAGAAGATAGTAATAATACTACTAACACCTTACTTCCGGCTTTTGCGATCCATCAGGTCGTGCCTATGCTTCTTTTATAATTACAGACTGATTCTTTGGAATACAAGAGGGCTTTTGCAAAAACCCACTTTTTACAGTTTGCAAGAGTGTCAGTAGTCAATTCCAAATAACAATCACAGGGTTCATCTACTACTACTATGAAACAGAATATTATTGCTTTAGGGTTAATAGCCTCCGCAGGCTTGACGTTTTTTCATGTCCCAAAGGCCAATGCCTGGAATTTAGTGCTATCTAATCAGACTGGCATTGAAGAGAGTCAGATATTAGCTAAAGATTACACAGGCCAAGGTGAGGATGGGGAAGAGGAAGTAGACACAAGTAAATAAAATATAAGGAAAGCCGAAATAACTTCTTGGGGATAGTATAGACAGATTAGACTAGATTTAGAGCTGGGTAGAACTCTTTGTTACTGATTAGAGTTCTACCTTCGATTATTCTATTAATAGTATTATCGACCAAAACGATGGACACAACAACTACTACACGCAGAAAAAGGGTTATTACGAGAACTGCAGAAAGAAGACAAGCAACCCCGAAAGAGAGACAGTTAATTCATTTGTTAGCTAATCTGGGATGTAGTTGCGCTAAGTATGCCTTCAAACACTCTAATAGCAAAGGAAAAATACCCCCTGAAGACCGAAAGCGTTTGGCAGAGTGGCACTTTCTCCGGTTACAGCAAATTCGCCGGGTGGAAAGGAGTCTTGAACCTGTAGCCCAACTTAAACGTGTTTATTATCGGAGCCAACTAAGCCCCAGATCCCTAAAGTCTCTAAAACTATTATGGGCTGAAGATGAGAAACAAAGAGTCAAACGGCTTGACCCCGAATTGGACGAACTCTTAAGTTTCACTCTTAACCTAGGAGATACCCTCAAGCAAATATTTCACACTATCGAATCTAGGGAACGGGTATTCTCTAGAACTCCCATAAAAGGAGTAGGAGTAGTACCATTATGGGTTCAAGAGTGGGAAGAGTCTGACTACGATATTAACTTTTTTCCTCCTTCCTTTCCAGATTGGGCACAAATTGTGGATGACTAATATCAGTTATCAGTCTATCAGTACCTCCAACTGAGACCCTATTATTGAAATACTGAAGTTTATTTTTTTTCATCCCCTATCCAAGGGGAGGCTATTAACCTTATTTTTTGTTTAAATATTTAGATTAGATTGGGCAAACCTACCAACTACTATCTATATAAGCTATATAGGGATTTGAAAGTTACAAAAATTAATTTTTTTCAACAAAATTTAAAACTACCTAAACCAATTCACTAAAATTTTACCCAAAAATTTCAACTTCTTCCTTTTGTGCATCTACTTCCAAAAATATTTGTTATTTCATCAAATTTTCAGAAAAATATATTGACTACTATAGATTTTATCCTGACTCCTTTGGAAGTGCAGAATGTAGGTTTAACGATTATTATAGTAGACGCCAGGTTGGTCAGGACATTCTCTCACCTCTCATCTCAAGTCTGATTAATTAGGGCTGGCTGATTAATGCTAAAACCCTTTACCTGTAAAGGCTTTAACTTTCTGAGATTCCCAAAAACTGCCCTTGTTTCAGCTTTTCACAATCAAAAAGTTAGCATAAAAGGCAGACAAGGACAGAAAAATTGAAGGACAATTCTTACCGAAAAACCAGGGTTGAAAGCCTCTCCTTTAAAGGAGAAAAAAGCGGTCGTTTTCGGCGCTTGAGCCGACATGTTTGCGGAGCATTCCGTAGGAAAGCGTCCCGGAGGGAACGGTCTTCCGAAGAGTGCAGAGCCGCTCCGCTTTATATGTTGCGGAGCAAAACGCCATATCCAATCGACCAAGAGAAGAAAAAAATTTCCCTTTTAACCAATCCTCCTCTTTTCAAGAAGAGGTAATTATTAATTGTTAATTGTTAATTATTAATTATTAATTATTAATTATTAATTATTGAATCCTACCTCCCCTAAAATTCTCCGTTTCTACTAACTCCTAACTCCTGAGGACTGACTCCTACCCCTACTATAGAGATGAGAAAGAGCAACCCTAAACCCCACGGACTTATACCTACCCCTAGGATTTTTGTAATTTCGATTTGCACTACGACAACCCCTGGGATAGTTTAACCACCCACCACCTCTCAAAACTCTGTAGGCATAATTCCCATCTTTTTCCCATACACTACCATCCGAAGGGGCATCCCCATAATTATCATGCCAGGGATCGGCGCACCATTCCCAGACATTGCCATGAAAATCATATAACCCAAAAGCATTGGCAGAAAAACTACCTAAATCTGTTGTTTGCTCATAATAATTTTGTTCCAATGTACAAGCAAAAGCATCTTGGAAATTATAGCTAGCTAGCTCAGGTGTCAGAATATTTCCAAAGTGAAATAATGTAGTTGTCCCACCTCGACAAGCATATTCCCATTCTGCCTCTGATAGTAACCGATAAGCTCTTCCTGTCTGAGCAGATAGACGACTACAAAATTCAATTGCATCATACCAAGATACCATTTCTACTGGTCTATTTTCTCCTTTAAAGTTAGCAGGATTTTTTCCCATAATTACTTGCCATTGTGCTTGAGTAATAGGATATTTACTAATAAATAAAGGTGCTATTGTGACTGGATGTTGAGGAGTTTCTGTTTCCCATTTTTCTGTTGCTGTTTCTGGGGAACCCATCCAGAAACTATTGCCGGGAATAGATACCATTTCTAGGATAATATTATCACCAATATTTTCAATGAATTGTTGAGCTTCTCCTTGTTCTTTTATAGTCTCAGATATTTCATACCTAGAGCTAATTTTGATTGTTAAAACTTCAAATTTAAAAGTTTGCAATTCTGGTTCGGTACTCGCATCAACAGTTACTAATTCTGTACTAGAATCAAAAGTTATTAATTCTGGAGGAATGTCAGTAATTATTGGCAAAGTAGGTGGCAAGGTTGAAAGTACATTAGTCGTGAAAAATTCTTGTGGTTGTGATAATAAAGTTAACCATTCAACAACAAACTTAGGGCGTTCTTCCGGTTCTAATTTCATCCCTCTAATAATTGCATTATTTACCGAATCACTAATTTTTGAATTATATTCTTTTGGTGCTATTAATGGTATTTTTCCTTCCTGTCTAATTTTTGCAGGTGTCGGCATTTCACCTGTTAATAAAACATATAAAGTAGCAGCTAAAGCATAAATATCAGTAAAAGCTCCCCGTTTTGCTCGTCTTTCATACTGTTCAATTGGAGCAAAATATAATGTACTATCTGTTGTATGGCTTTGTACACTACCACTATCAAATTCTCGCGCCAAACCAAAATCAATTAATACCGCTTCTAAAGTATTCCGGCGAAGAATAATATTTTGAGGTTTAACATCGCGATGCAAAAATCCTTGGTTATGTACAAAAATTAGTGATTCTCCTACTTGTTTAATAATGTGTATTGCTTCACTTTCTGATATAACTCCCCCTTGCTCTTCACGATAAATTCCTAAATCATCTCCATCTATATATTCCATCACCATACACCATAATTTATTTTCTTTAAAAAGGCGATGAACTTCTACAACATTAGGATGATGACATTTTGCTAAACATAAAGCTTCATTTAAAAAATTTTCTTGGAGTTTATCAAAATTTGGTTTTCTTTGGACTCGATAATTGAGAGTTTTAATAGCAACTAATTGATTAGAGTTTTGTTCCAAAGCACGATAAGTAGTACCAAAACCTCCAATACCAAGGAGGTCTTGAATTATATATTTATTATCTTGTAGTTGTTTACCTGACTTCCAGTATTTCATATTTAGAGAATAGGGATTCAATAATTGATAATGGATAATTGATAATGGATAATTGATAATTAATAATTACCTCATGTAAAACCATAACGGAATTGAATATCAGGAAATATATTAGCACTTTTTTTATCTGGAAATAGAAGGCTTTAAACCTTGATTTTTCAGTAATTTGATAGAGAAAAACATTTTGATTCTGCCTAATAAATCAGAAGTTAATAGGGAATAGGGAATAGGGATTCATTAATTAATAATGGATAATGGATAATTGATAATTAATAATTACCTCATGTAAAACCATAACGGAATTGAATATCAGGAAATATATTAGCACTTTTTTTATCTGGAAATAGAAGGCTTTAAACCTTGATTTTTCAGTAATTTGATAGAGAAAAACATTTTGATTCTGCCTAATAAATCAGAAGGTAATAGGGAATAGGGAATAGGGATTCATTAATTAATAATGGATAATTAATAATGGATAATTACCTCTGGTTAAAACCGTAACGGAATATGTATAAGAAAATATCCTAGGACTTTTTTTATCTTGCAAATAGAAGGCTTTAAACCCTTATTTTTCCGTAATTTGACAGAGAATAACATTTTTATTATGGCTAATTAGGGAATAGGGAATAGGAAGTAATTTGACATTATTATAGCTAATTAATAAGATTTGATATTAATAGGGAATTCAGGATTTGAGCTATTCCCTAAAATTCAACATAACATAAGAATTAATATACCCAATATATAGGATATAAGCAGGTAAACAAAATAAATTACAAATTGAGCAAAGCTGAAATCCTTACTATCTAAACATCACTTATCTGTAAGCATTCAGCAATCAGCTTTTTTTTGTTAAAGCATTAAACAGATTTACTATGGATATTTAAAGTTTTCATATCTGCTTTAAACCTTACTTAAGCAAGAATTTAAGTGTTTCAATATTCCCATCTAACTTCCTACATATCTGAAGCTAATGGCTAATAGCTGAGGGCTGTTTGCGCAGCATTCCGAAGGAAATGCTTACACTTGTGTAAATAATTCTGTATAGGTGCTTAATACTACTTTGAAAAAAGAATTCTACAAAAAGGTGTATCTTGCTCAGAGAACCTTAAAAAGAGTTGCTAGAATTTATTTCAGATACTATCTCGATCATTTTTCCCTTTTTTTTCAATATTTACTCCTTCTTTCCTAAATAACTAAAGCCTTCTTCCTTCTTCCGTCTAACCTACAGACATTGTATTCAACATCCCTACCATTTTCCACAAACATCCATCAAAATAGTCTAAACCTCTTGCAAAAGTTTTAATTACATCAATTCAAGAATATAATCAACAATTTTGTTCCCCCCTATTCCCTATTCCCTATTCCCTATTCCCTATTCCCTATTCCCTATTTTATTAAACTTATTCATCTCTGCAATAGCTATTTCTATTCCGGTTTTTAACTGTGAGTTTAAAGTTGCTTCCTGAGACAAAGAAATAAGTCTTTGATATGCCTTTTCTGAATCTAATTGTTTCATCGCTGCTACAGAATGAAGCCTGACACTATTATCCTCATCTTCTAATAATTGAATTAGATAATCCAAAGCATGAATATTACCTAAATATCCCAGAGCCAAAGCTAGAGATTTTTTCACATAAACACTTTCTAAACTAGAATTACCACTAACAATAAACTCAATCAAAATATCTGTTGCTTGCGCCTTTAATTCCGATTTTTCCAACTTACCCAATGCCGTAATAATTTCATTTACAATTTGTGCATGAAAATTGTCTTCAACCAAGAAATTATATCCCAGTAAATTTTGCAAATATTCCAACGATAACTTAGTTTCCATCCAACCTAAACCACGCACTGCATCTATCTTAAAAAAAACAGGCACCGTCGCAGTTTTTAACAGTTCAAATAAAGCCGTCGCCGCTGAATTAGTACCAATTTTTCCCAGAGCGATCGCTGCTTGTTGAGAAACTTCAAAATTTATATCCCACAGTAAAGGTTGTAGCAACTTCACCAAACCTAATTCTTGGTGTAAATTAGCATAACCAGCTAAACCAATTACCGCTGCTTTTCTCACTTTTGCCACTGTATCTTTTAAAGCCGAAATTAATACAATAGGAATCCGTGAATCAGAATAATTAGTCAAAGCAGAAATCGCTGCAATTCTCACTTCATCATTTTCATCTTTAACCACAGTTAACAATACTGGAATTATCCTAATACAATTAATTTTAGCTAAAGCTTTCATTGCCAATAATCTTGACTCTGGTTTTGCCAATAAATCTGTTAATAACTCAACTCCAGACTCCCCAAAATTTGCTAAAGTCTCCGCTGCTATTTCCTGTAAATCTTCCGCCTCTGAACTAACAATTATATTTCCCATAACTTCTATAACTTCTTCACTGTTAAACTCTGCCAATATCCGAGTTACAAACCAACGTTCTTCTAGGTCGATTTCTCGATCTTTCAGAATTTCAATTAAGGGAGAAATAGCTGGTTTGCCAATTTGCTTAAACAGTTTATTAATATCCCATTTTTCTTGAAAATCTCCATTTTCCAGAACTTCTATTCCTAAGTCAATTACCTCATCTAGAGGAACATTGTCATTGGGAAATGTTGAAGTAGTTTTATTTGATTTACTCTCTGAGATAAATTGTTGTAAGTAATGATTAACTAAAGACCAATTTAGTTGTTGAGCTGCAATTTTTGCTTGTTCAAGAAGATTTGACATATTGAAGAAGGAGGAAGAAGGAAGTCTAGTAGTGAACTGACACAGCTAAAATGGTACATTATTCATCTAAATCTCGCAGGCGCTTCAGAAAATGAAATTACTATTGCTCTATACGCAATAGAAGAGAAATT
>NZ_JBNHEQ010000243.1:39120-77147 GCF_050016015.1 Dapis hubbardiae BLCC-M172 | reverse complement strand
GTTTTAACCTTCTTGTAATTATCAATTATCCATTATCAATTATCAATTAATGAATCCTCCGTTCCCCTACTCCTTAAAAAAGACTTTTTCAGCAAACCCTAATTATTAATTATTGAAGTAGCAGTCAGCAGTCAGCAGTCAGCAGTCAGCGGTCAGCGGTCAGCTTTTCACGGTGTATAATGGGGGACTCTTTCCCCCCATTAGCACACACCACTAATTTTTTCCAAGCTCTTGTGGGGGACTTATATCCCCGGATTTCTAGCTGAATCGCGTAGTTACGACCCTGGAGGCTAGCTGTTTCGCTGCGCGACATGAAAAGCGCAGCTCCTCTGTAACAGGCTTGCTGATAGCTGATAGCTAGTTAATTATTAATTATTCAGCAAGCTCTAAGTAAGCTATCTTCCTTACCATATACTTACAAATACGTCAAACCAGCATATAGATAACCTCGAAAAATTAGATCGTCATCCTCAAATCAATATGAGGCGATCGCTACTCTCCACAACGAGTTTATAGGTACTTGAGGGGACAAAATCTTATTAGACAATAAATACCCTTGGATTATTATTCCTTCATAATATCATGGAAAAGCCGAAACTATTGAAATTCCGTTGGCTATTTTCAGAAATTTTGGCTATTTTTTGTCAGAGGTTGATGACAAAATTTAAAATTTTCAAATTAACACAAGAAATTGATAACTAAAACTTTTAAGATTAGCGATCGCTAAAATTAAGCAACGAATACTATATATAGTATTTATCAGATAGTATCAGTCTTAACTTTGGACTCATAAGTTAGCACTATGATTTTCTCCTAACTCCTTACTCCTACCCTTAACACTCATACTTTTTCCACAAACCCTAACAATATGGCTAAACTCTATAAAGCAACTGGAATAAATCTCAAAGCCATGCCTTTAGGAGAATCAGACCGTCTATTAACCATACTCACCCCAGAATATGGTTTGATACGAGTAGTAGCTCCCGGAGTCAGAAAGCAAAAATCCAAACTGGGGGGCAGAAGTGAACTATTTGTAGTAAATCAATTATTAATATCCAAAGGCCGATCGCTTGATAGAATCAATCAAGCAGAAACTATACTATCCTACGCGGGCCTTAGTCAAAACCTGGGAAAATTAGCAGCAGGTCAATATTTAGCAGAATTAGTCCTTCATCAAGCTCTGAGCGAACATCCTCAAACAGAACTTTTCTATTTACTAAGCGAACATTTGGGTCGAATAGAACAACTACAACATAAAACCGACCGACTTTGGCATACCCAACTTATAGCATACCTCGCTCATGGAATTTATCATCTACTCGCTATAGAAGGAATAGCACCACAAGTCCAAATGTGTTGTGCTACAGGAAATGAATTACAACCAAACTTCAATTATTCCGACTGGCAAGTAGGCTTTAGTATAGACTCAGGAGGAATTATTAAACTTGATGATACTTCTGTTGTACAATCTTCTTATCCAAACTTATTAGGACAAAAGACTACTACTAAAATCAATACTTTACTCAATGCTAATCAACTTTCACTACTTCAGCAGTTAGCTGAACCTCAACTCAAAGCCCTAGTTAAACTCACTTCCCATCAAGATTGGATTGTAGTAGAAAAACTTTTAAGAAAATATGCTCAGTATCATTTGGGCTACTCTATCCGCTCTGCTGAATTGATTGATACTTATTTAGAATCTCAAATAGGGAGTAGGAGTAGGGAGTAGGGAGTAGTTAATATTCAGTCCAGTAGGATGCGTTTTTACTGGCGCAAAGTATTCCGTTAGGAATGCTTAACGCACCGAAAAATTAGGGATAAGCGGTGCTATAAACTACTGTAGAAATTTAGTATCCAAACCAAATTTTTTTCAGAAATAATTTACTAAAAAATTAAGGTATAAAGCCTCTCCATTCATGGAGAAAAAAAATCCTTTTAGCCAATCCTCTTTTTTATAAGAAGAGGTAATTCTCAATTCTCAATTCTTGAACAATATTCATTATTAATTATCAATTAAAATGCAACTATCTGATTCAAATTTACAAACAAAAAAAAGACAAGAAAAACAACCGAAAACCAAATCTATTTCCGCTGCATCATTAGCAGAAAAGGAACCCGAACGTGGACTTTTGCCAGTGCTGAAAAATGGTAAATTTTTAACCCTCTGGAGTGGTCAAGTATTTTCCCAACTAGCAGATAAAGTTTACCTCGTACTAATGATTGCTATTATTGCTAATCAATTCCAAGCAGCAGACCAAACTATAAGTGGATGGGTATCCGCAATTATGATTGCTTTTACTATTCCCGCAGTATTATTTGGAGCTGGAGCTGGTGTCTATGTAGATAGATGGCCAAAAAAAGCAGTTTTAGTTGTGACAAATATTGTCAGAGGTGGTTTAGTTCTGATTTTGCCAATAATATTATGGCTATCTAACGATTTTAATCTAGGCAACCTACCTTTAGGATTTTGCCTAATGTTATTGTTGACTTTTTTGGTTTCTACCCTGACTCAATTTTTTGCCCCTGCGGAACAAGCAGTTATTCCCTTAATTGTAGAAAAGCGAAACCTACTTTCTGCCAACTCTCTCTACACCACTACAATGATGGCTTCTGTAATTATTGGCTTTGCCGTAGGAGACCCATTATTAGAATTTGCCGATAATTTAGTAGCAAAAATTGGTTTTGGGGAAGCTTTAGGTAAAGAATTAGTCGTAGGAGGAAGTTACGCGATCGCTGGTTTACTATTAATACTACTCAAAACTGGCGAACAGAAAGACCTAACAGAAAAGGAACAACCCCATATTCTGGCAGACTTGGTAGATGGCTTAAGTTACCTGAAAAATCATCATCGAGTTCGTAATGCTATTATTCAGCAAATCGTTTTATTTTCTATTTTTGCAGCTTTAGCAGTTTTGGCAGTACGTTTGGCAGAAATTATTCCTGGTATGGAGGCTGAAGAATTTGGATTATTATTAGCTGCTGCTGGAGTAGGTATGGCTATTGGTGCTGGAATGGTAGGTCAACTTGGACATTGGTTATCTCATTTCCAACTCAGTATGATTGGATCTATGGGAATGGCAGCTTCTTTAGCAGGTTTATCTATATTTAATCAACAGTTTTGGGTAGCTATGGTTTTGATTGGTATTTTAGGAATGTTTGGTGCAGTAGTGGGAGTGCCAATGCAAACTACTGTTCAAGCGGAAACTCCTGAAGAAATGCGGGGAAAAGTATTTGGTCTCCAGAATAATGCGGTTAATATTGCCTTAAGTTTACCCTTAGCTTTAGTAGGAGTGGCAGAAACTTTTCTTGGTTTATCGACAGTGTTGCTTGGGTTAGCAGGAGCAGCAATAATAGCAGGTATTTTCTTCAGTTTCTTTTCTAAACCGACTTTTGAATAGTTGTTATAGCAATCCTTATTTTAGGGCTTGCTGAAAAAGTCTTATGGGTGAGGGTAGGAGTCAGAATCAAAGAAGGAGTCAGGAGACAGGAGACAGGAGTCAGAATGAAAGTCTAGTAATGGACCGTTTCAACTAAAATAGTGCATTAGGGAATCAGGTTCGGTAGGGGCGGGTTTAACCATTAAGTTAACGAGTTTTCCAAGTAAGCCAGATAAACCCGCCCCTACCCTATGCACCTTTTATCAGCAGGGAAACAAGGAGACAGAAGTCAGGAGTCAGAATGAAAGTCTAGTAGTGCATTGTTTCATCTAAAAACGTGCATTAGGAAGACACCGTAGGGGCGGGTTTCACCGTAGGGACGTTGCATGCAACGTCCCTACAACAAGTTTTCCAAGTAAGCCAGATAAACCCGCCCCCAGTGATATAAGCCACCGTCTCAGGGGCAGGTTTGTATAAATCTTAGAAACGAAAACTTTATTATAAGTGATTATCCAAACATGATATTATTGCTGATAGCTGACAGCTAATAGCTGTTTGCGAAGCATTCCGCAGGAAATGCTTACTTCAAAATTAACGCAACTTCCTTAGCAAAATAAGTCAAAATTAAATCCGCACCAGCTCGTTTCATACTCGTTAAAGTTTCCAACATTACCTTTTTTTCATCTATCCAACCCTTCTCACCAGCAGCCTTAATCATAGCATATTCCCCACTCACGTTATAAGCAGCTACAGGTAGATTTGTTGTCTTTTTCACCTCACAAATAATATCTAAATAAGCCAGCGCAGGCTTAACCATCACCATATCTGCACCTTCGGCAATATCCAAAGCTACTTCCTTGATGGCTTCCCTAGCATTAGCAGGGTTCATTTGATAAGTCTTTTTGTCCCCAAATTTTGGTGCGGAATCCAAAGCATCCCGGAATGGTCCATAATAAGCTGAGGCATATTTAGCAGAGTAAGCAAGTATTCCCACATCGAAGTATTCAGCAGCATCGAGAGCTTTGCGAATCGCTCCAATACGCCCATCCATCATATCTGAAGGAGCGACAATATCAGCACCTGCTTCAGCCTGGGATAGTGCTTGTTTGACCAAAGCTTCTACGGTGGCGTCGTTGAGAATGACTCCATTTTCCGCCACAATACCATCGTGACCTTCGCTGGAATAGGGATCTAGGGCTACATCAGTAATGACAACAATATCTGGTATTGTTTGTTTAATCGCCTTTACAGTTCTTTGTATTAACCCATCTGGGTTGTAGCTTTCAGTGCCAGCGTTGTCTTTTTTTGCTTCCTCAACTAGGGGGAATAAAGCGATCGCATTAATTCCTAAATTATAAGCATCCTCTATTTCTTTGAGCAGTAAATCTAGAGTATAGCGATAACTTCCTGGCATCGAAACAACCTCGACTTTTTGCCCTTCTCCTTCCATCACAAACAATGGATAAATTAAATCATTGACCGTCAACTGGTTTTCCTCAACCATACGTCGTAAAGCAGGAGTGCGACGGAGACGACGGGGGCGCTGTACGCCAGGAAATTCTGTGGAAAAATTTGTTTCAGTCATGGGTAGATTAGTTATCCTAATATAATTGATAGTCATTAATCATAATCAAAAATTTACATCTAGTCAATGGAGATTAAGTAGGTCGGTGTTAAAATTTGTCACTATGTAGTAAAGCTATAAACTTACCCTCAAATAGAGTGTAGGTATCAGCTTGGAGTTAGTTTACAAACCTTAATATAGTTAAGCTTTTTGGGTGGGGAAGTGTGGGGAGTGTGAAGAGAGAAGTAAAAATAAGATTAGCATTTTTCATTCCGTTTTAAACTAAATAGGCAGTGTAAATAGTTTGTAAGGCTCTTTGCACAACATCTTCATCTGAAAGTGCCGATAAGGCTAAAGCTGGTGGCCCCCCATTTAAAACCATAATGATAGGTTCTTTAATGTATGGATAAAGATTAAACCATTGGTTAAACTGCCCTGGAGGAAGATCGTTTTCTGGAGTTAATATCCAGGTAGTTGATAAATCCCAGAATGGCTGATCGAATAACAAATAAACTTTGTCTAAAGTCCCCATTCCGAGTCGATCGATAGCTTGCTGCTTATTTTTGGGCAATACAGGATGGAACTTGATATCTCCTTTTTTGAGTACACCAAGGGGGACTGTTACCAAAACCGCATCAAAAGATTGATTATTAATTTTCTCAAAACCCAGTATCACCCCTTTTTCAGTTCTCGAAATTTCCTTAACCAGTGTATTCAATTTAATTTTGTAGTCACCCTTCAAGGCTGCCAAAATACCTGCGTATCCATCTGGGAATATGACATCGGGACCATCGTAGTCATTCACGAAGAGATAAGCCCGCTGATTGATTCGATCTTCATTTGTTCCAGCCGTGTGCTGGATACTAACGACATTTTCCAACCATCCTGGGGCATCACTGTCCCTAATTTTACGCCCACCACGTCCTCGAATAATGTAATCCTCTTTTTCCGTTCGGATAAGTCGCTGACCTAGCCCCTCGGCCAAATCCACAAGGGGGTTTCCGTTTATCCCATGAATCCAACTAGCTCCCAGCTCCAATGGTACTCCCAGTCGGTCATCTGTCCATATCCGTCCCCCAATGCGATCGCGTGCTTCAAACACAGTAACTTCTCGACCATTTGTGGAAAGTTTATGTGCTGAGGCAAGGCCGCTCATTCCCGCACCAATAATTGCAATTCTATCGGCACTACCTTGCAAGATTGAGTTAGCTGCCCGAAGCCCGGATTCGTAGGCAGCATGAACTGTACTGTTGTGCTTTGGAAAAGTAGCTTCACCAGCAAAAAATATCTTCTTGTCAATGGGCTGCTCCAGGGCACGAATGTCACTCCGCGAAGCTCCCTTTGAGATGTGTGAATATGAGCCATAAGTGTAGGGATCGCGACTCCAATTGGTTCGGATGTAGCCGAGAAGCTTTTGGTTTTTTGCCTGAAAACTGTGCCAGGGCAAGAAATTCAAAAGTAAGCCACTTGTAACTCCATGCAGTAATAATCGTCGATTCATTTTTAGCTAGATTTATCAAAGAGTCATTAGTTACTTTATAGCGCTTTTCAGATTGATGAACCACATTGTTACAACCAAAACCTTGTAGGGGCGTTTTGCTATCGCACAACTCCGTTAACGCGGAGCGACATATAAAGCGGAGCTTTGCGCCAGCAAATGGCCATTTCCGTTCCGGAATGCTCCGCAAACGCCCCTACTGTAGTCTACCGACATGAAAACTGCTGTAACCTAAATTTGATAAATATTAAGTATAGTCTAAAAATTGTTTGGGAAAGGTTGAGCGATCGCTTATCTGCTATAATTTTCCTTATTTAGATTCAACAAAATTCTCAATCTGTAGAACTACTGATTAGGGAGCTACAAAAAATCAGCATTTTCAGCAGAGGAGGGCGGAAAAATCAAGGGGGAATGTTTTTTTCTACTGAGAACTTTCTACTGTCCAATCAAATTTGTACAACTTATTTTTACATGAATCATAATGAAGAAAAAATTGATTATTCTTTTAAAGAATATTTCCCTTATATATGTAGGTCTATTTTTGTTGAGCTTAATTTTTGCATTTTCAATCCCATTACCTTATTTTGATTTTGGAGAAGTCGTCGATCTACAAAAAGGCTGCTATCGGACGAATGATGATTTTATAGTGGATCATATTGAGTGTCGAGGTTTGCCTATAAATGGGTTAGTGAAGTTTTTTTTGAATTTCTGGATGCGCTTGGTAGTTTCGGCGGTTTTGGCATTTCATTTGACTGAGGCTGCATATTCCACTTTGCTATATTGGTCTCCATTATTTTACTTGCTATGGTACGCAATAAAAAGGCGGCATTTAACTAAATAGGACTCTTGAGCATCAGTAATAATTTTTAGATTGGGAAAGTCGGTAGCAAGGCAAGTTAACACTGATAAAAGCATTATAAAATTAGTTGGTACGCTCATTGCAGCTTCTCTAGTTTTAAGCCAAGCTAGTTATTTGGTATAAATATAATAGAGTCAAAAGAGACTTTAGATGATAAAATCGCTCTTTAGGCTAATATTCAGATTGTTTAGTCTGATATTCTAGTAAGTTAAGGAAATAACTATATCCCCTAAGAACTAATGTTAACTATTGGAACACAAAAAAGCGATCGAATTAGCACAATTACTAATACAACTTGGGCTGAATATATTAGTTTAGACTTGCCCAGTAAACGAGTCTCATTTCGCAATGGAGTTATTACTATTTTCTCCCCAGGACGTAACCATGAATTGATTGGTGATTATATTAGAGCAATTATTTGGGCGTATTGTCGTAATCTTAATATTCCTGTTTTCACCTTTAATCAAACCACTCTTAAAGAAGAAGGAAAAGAAGGGAAAGAACCTGATGTAGCTTACTGTTTTGAAATAGACAAAGACAAGCCAGATTTGGCAGTAGAAATAAATCTAACATCAGGGAGTATCGACGATTTAACTAAATATCAATACTTAAAAATTCCTGAAGTTTGGCTATGGGAAAACAATAAAATTATATTCTTTGTTTATCGTGATTCAGGATATTTAGAATTAACAATAAGCAATTCTCTGCCTAACTTAAACAGCGATCGCGTGACAACAATTGTCAATAGTTGTTTTGGTAAAAGTGTTTTAGAAGTAGAAAATTATTTCTCTGTAGGGGCGGTTCGCGAACCGCCCCTACATTAATTAAAAAATCACAAAAATCACAAAAATGAATCAAAACGAATCTTTACTACCCTTAAAAATCGCCGTCCTAACAGTTTCTGATACAAGAACCGAAGCTGATGATAAATCGGGCAAAATATTAGTGGATAATTTAACCACAACAGGTCATTTATTAGCAGAAAAAACTATTGTTCCCGATAACATTTATAAAATTCGTGCTGTAGTATCTAGATGGGTTGCAGATGAATCTGTCCAAGTAATTTTGACTACTGGTGGTACCGGAGTTACAGGACGAGATGGTACACCAGAAGCTATTAAACCACTCTTAGACAAAGAAATTGAAGGATTTGGTGAGATATTTCGGATGATTTCCTATCAAGAAATTAAAACCTCTACCATTCAGTCTCGAACTTTGGCAGGCGTAGCTAACGGTACTTATATCTTTTGTTTACCTGGTTCTAGTGGTGCTTGTCAAACAGGATGGAGTATTATCAAAGAGCAACTAGATTCTCGTAATCGTCCTTGTAATTTGGCTCAATTGATACCGAGATTGACTGAAACTTAGAAATGATTAGGCGATCGCTTTGTTACTTACCTCTCCCTTTTAGGGAGAGGTAATTATCAATTATCAATTATCAATTATCAATTAATGAACACAGATTTTGCATATTCTTGATGCCAGCTACAAATGCCGCACCCACCAATTGACAACGCTCGTAAAAATCTTGTTCACTGGTGTGGATCTTAGAGGTTTCGTTGGATGTTACAAGTCCCCTATTATATTCAATTGTCACCGTATTTATGGTTTTTGATATTAGGTTGTCATCATTAATTTCAAGATAATAATTGGCTTTTTTGATCACTTCTTCTAACCTTTGCAGTATGGTATTGGTAGCACCATAAACATCAGGACGCGATTTTTCCCAATTATCAATATTAATGGGTAGTTTGTTAGAAGCCTCCCGTATCATGCTTATAAAGGGATCGACAAAAGCTTCCATTTGAGATCGATTAACCGTACTGTATTTATCTGGCTCGTCAGGAATTGAGACATCTAGGACTGACACCAATGGTCTAACTAACTCTTGATACGATTTCAAGTCATAGGTATTGCGGAGATAATCTAGTAGTGCTTTGGTATCTGTACCACCATTGTGCGGTGCAAATTTAGTTAAGTTCATACCATCTAGTTTTGGTGAAAATAACGCATCGAGTATTTCATGGGAAAATGCTGAATAACTATGTGGTTCTAAACAGATAATAGGATAATTCGGATTTGTCATATAGGCAGCAGCACGACATGCTCCAGCTACAGCAATACTCAAGTCATGATTCTTTTTTAACCCTAGTTTTGTTTCTTCAGTAGGCTGAGAAATATCTTTGTATAGACGAGTCCCACGATAAGTGTGTGTATTGTAGACCTGATTAGTTCTACCTTCTTTTGCTGGGGCGCGATTGCCATTGCTGATAATTAAATTTGTCAATACTGCCGAACCACAGACAAAATTTTGATTATTTTGCCAAATACTTCCAGATACCTCCAAAACCCCAACATCTGCTTGATTCCAAATTGTGTAAGGATTGCTAGAGCATAGGGATTCATCAGCAATTACGTCATCAGATAATAGTCCATCAACACAAGAAGGTGGTAAGGTTCCGGCATGTGGTACATCAAGGATCATTTGTTTTTGAGTACCTAAAGTACTAGGTCGGATAAAGCTGATGCTAGAGTCACTACGCCCCGTAATAAAAAGTGTATCGACCAATGATACAACGTATACGGGCGTATCTTTATACTCAAAATAGGGTCGTGCCACCAATAGCATGGCATTGTACATTTCTTGTGACGTATTAGGATATTGTTTTTTTAACCAACTAGAGAATATGACTTGATCTGAAAACTCTTCGAGTAAATTTCGATTGCTTAAATCCTTTCCTGTAAAACGCTGTATAAAATCAATTGCTGTTGTGTGCATGACTTTGCATTTATTTTTCTAACATAAACTAAATAAACATTACCATATCTGATATTTTCAGAGTGCAAAGAAAAATTAAACTTAGCTAAGATAGAAATTTGGCTCAATTGATACCGAGATTGACTGAAACTTAGAAATGATCTGGCGATCGCTCTATTACTACTAATTGGCCAGTATTAGCGATCACTGGAAAAATTTTAAAATGATTATTTTTTTACTTATCTAATTGATTTTTGTCAAAAGTTATCGCTGTCATAAAACTTCTCAAGTAATAATGACCACAAAGTTCTTATAGAACCCCTAAGTGTATCTTTACAAAAGTGAGTTTTACGAGTCAGGAGTCAGGATTAATAAGTCAGAAGTTAGCAGGAAATAGAATAGGGAAAAAAAGTATAAAAATAGCCCCATTATCCACCATCTCCCTACGTTTCACCAAATTTTATAGAACCATAGAACCCATTTGGGTTGGTTCTATAAAAAATTTACAATCTTAATTAAATGTTAAAATTTAATCAATAGTATCACTGTAAAATAACTTGCGGGAAAATCATGGCTCAAGCTTCAAAAACAAACAAACCGAGAAAAAATTCTGCTTACCAAAATTTAATGTCAATCCATTGGTGGATGTTTAATTGTTACATTATTATATTTGTAGTTGGTTCTTTTATGTCGCGTTTGCCTAGAGAAGCCTTTGGAAGAAACTTACTTTATGATTTCCATAAATCTCTAGGAGTATTGGCAATGGCTTTATTAACTTGGCGAATTTTAACTCTATTACAAGTGTGGTGGAAGAAATATACTAAGCGATTGCCCAAGTATACTTCTAAATGGATGCAAAAAGTAGCCCTGCATACTTCTCTTTATATCTTTATGTGGGCTGTTCCTATTAGTGGTTTCTTTTTTTCTAACTCCTTTAAAAGCAATAATGTCCGCTTTTTTGGTCTCACCTTACCTGATTTATTTCCCCAGAATAGTGACTTAGTAGACTTAGGTCGAAATATACATTTTTGGTTAGCTTATACTTTTTTAGCATTTATTATCTTACACGCGATCGATCAATTTAAGGTAGTCAAAGGATTTTGGCGACGCATTAGTAAAAGAAAAACTAAACCTAGCTAACACAGAAATTTGCCTCAATTAATGGCGAGATTGACTGAAACTTAGAGATAATAAAATGGTATTGTCTAATAGCCTGTAATTTGCTAGTGTACTTAAAGTCTGAATATATGTTAACCCAATCAGCTAAATTAACAGACATCTAAAGTAAAATCCAATGGAGGGATTAATGGTTACATTAGAAGATGCCAGAAGAGTAATTAGTGCCGCCGAAAAAAAAGCACTCGAAATTGGTCAACCAATGAATATAGCAGTAGTGGATGGGGGAGGAAATCTCGTAGCCCATGTACGAATGGATGGAGCTTGGATCGGAAGTATCGATATCTCCATTAAAAAAGCGTATACTTCGCGGGCGTTCGATCTGGCCACTAAAGATTTAGCCGAACAGAGTCAATCAGGAGGACAATTTTTTGGGATTCATGCCTCTAACAATGGCAAAATCATGATTTTTGCTGGGGGAATCCCCCTTTACAGTGAGGGACAAATAGTGGGAGCAATTGGAGTTAGTGGGGGGTCTGGAGAGCAAGACCATGCCGTTGCCGAAGCTGGAGCGGCCTTATTTTAATTCTTGAAAACCATTTATGAGATGGATAAGTTGATTAATTGATAATTGATAATTACCTCTCCCTTTGAGGGAGAGGATTGACGCTCAAGGAAAAAATTTATTTTTTTTCCCCTTGAAAGGGGAGGCTAATAAAGCTCTAAAGTATAGCACTACTTGAATCGGGAATAGGGAATAGGGAATAGGAAATAGTAAACTGTCAAAGGGTTTTTCGTATAGGGAAAAGCTCCGCTTTTTATGTTGCGCAGCAAAACAGGATTTAGAAATGTCTTAACCTTAATGAGTAGCGCTATAAATTTACAATTGTGTCTGGTTAGGGCCATTACCATAAAGGGCTTTTGGGCTAAATGTTTTCTTTGACCTTTAGCTAATTAATAATCCTCCCCAAGCAAGCAATAGAGAAAAAACAATCGCAGCGATCGCCTGTCTACTTAACAGCAATAAGGCAAATCGAAGAGACTGTTCTCGCGCAATAGTTAACAGAGTAACTAAGCAAGGTAGCAATACTCCTGCTAGATACACCCCAGTCAAAACCTGCAAGGGAGTTAACATAGCCAAGGTTTCTGGTTCCGCAAATAATAGCAGTCCATCTTTGCGAATAGAAGCTAAAATAATAGGCAATGAGGCTTCAGGGGGTAAATTAAACCATCCCATCAAAGGGTTAATAATATTGGCTAAAGCTGCGATCGCTCCTAACCAATTCAAGACAGAAGCAATAACGGTAATAACTAAAAAGATGGGAATTGCATTGAACAAAAATTGATTAATAGTTGACTTAGCTTCGCGCCAAATAACTAACCAACGAGGAAATTCTAAAAATGCTCTTCCTTGGATTACTAGGGGATTCTGATTCGATTTAGCTGTAGGGGAAGAAATCATGTAGGTATATATCAAGGTGGTTGCTGTGAGATACAGCAGGTAAGGAATTATCAAGTAAGGTAACGAAGCCGCACTAAATACCCCTAAAGTTGCGCCAAACTGATAAGAACAAGCCGAACCAAAAGCGATCGCCGAAATACAAGTTCCCCTAGAACAACTAGAACAAGCACGGGTACTAATCACCGCAGGAACATTACACCCCATACCCATAATTACTCGCACTAAATCCCGTCCCGATAACCCAAACGGACGGAGTAAAGGATTGAGAGCAATGGTAATTCGTTCTATTAACCCACTAGCTTTATATGCGCCCAAGAATAGGGCATAGAGAATTACTGTGGGCATCGCCCAAATAAACAGCAACGGACTCATAGTTATCAGTCCATACTGACCTATCAGTATTTCTCTTAACCAGATTGGGAGTTGGGATAAAGGTTTAATAATGGGAGCGATCGCATTTTGTATTCTAGGGTCTGCTAAAGTCGCAAAGGAGTTAGCACCCCAGACAGCAATAATCGCAGGAATAAGTAATAGAGCGATCGCCAATAACCAGCCTAGTCGAGGATGTTCTAACAGCGTTGGTTGGGGTTGAATATACCAGCCAGCCCTTGTAGGAATCCATTGCGCGGGAAAAGGATGAGGTTCTTCCAGAGAAGCCAAAATATAGTCTTTTTGTTCTATTGTCAGGTGGCGAGCATCTACAGTGACAATGCTCAGGTTAGAAGCTTCCCTCCATTCCCGAACAACTTGTTGAGTATGAACCGTCGATAATACCTTATCCCAGAAAGTAATCACCACAACGCCCCGTTTATCTGCTACTAAAGGCAGTAGATCGGCTAAATCTCGATCTACGTCGGTTGCCTTGACTATTAGTAGCACGGTGTCATTTTCTTGTAGCTGTCTTAAAGCTTTCTTAGTAGTTACGCTGTCGGAACGATAGAGAATTCCAGGAGTATCAATAAAGGTATAGGCTTCAGATTGATAAGTGTCACAAGTCACTGTAGAACCGCGAAAATTTGCACTCTGGGCAGTCTGTCCTGTAAGAGCCGCAATTAGTTGGGACTTGCCCGTATTCTCTTTACCAATAACCACAATACAATCGCGCTCTAATTTTGATGGCGTAAAAATATTCATTCTTGAATCAACACTATATGGTAATGATAATCATTGTAAAATACAAATAACAAAGTTATTTATTCTCTCATGCAAAATCAAGAACAAGCTGTAGTCTTCGACGAAGAACGCGCCGCTACTTATGACGAAAGATTTGCCGCCCTATTGAGGGACACACTTCATTTATTGACCCGCCTGGTTCTTGCCGATATTCCAGTCAATGGGCGGATTCTTTGTATCGGTGTTGGTTTCGCCCTCAAGGATATTTAGTTAGTGCGGATTTAGCGTCTGATATGTCCACTTCGTACTATTTCCATTGACTTATTTTTCCTTAACTTGACACCAATGGTTGAACACGCTAAAATTGCCAGAAGTTAATTGTGGAATTAGGAAGAATGTCTCCAGAAGATTTGTTGTCATCTAATTTTTGGGTTGCCAAGATGAAAACCTACTTCAAGGTCATGGACACGAACCAAAATGGTTTTTTGTCGCGCTCTGAATATGAAGAGATTGCGGAGCGGTTGGTACAAAATCAAAACGATCGGTCGAAAGACGAAGAAATTCGTGCAGTGTTTCGCTCCCTGTTTGATAACTTTGTTGCTGGAGGCAGTGAGGTCGATGCTGAAACCGAGATCGGTTACGAAAAGTTCCTAGCCAATGCTGCAAAGGCGGTCTCGTTGATGCAATCGTCGCGTGAAGCGGGTAGACGAAAGAACGAAGTGTTCTTTGATTTCGTCGATACAGATGGCTCTGGAAAGATATCCCGTGAAGAATACCGAAAGTATCTAGCAATATACTCTGGGGGAGAGGATACCGACCGTGCCGATCAAGCTTTCGACAGCATTGATGTTGATGGCAATGGTTTCATCTCCCGCGTCGAGTTCATTGAAGGTCATATGAACTACTGGTATGAACCCACTAGCGATCCGAGCTATTCTCCGCTTCCCTATGGGCCATTGGTAGATTCATAATATTAACCCGAGTTTGAGAATCGGCTGCGTGGTAGGTATGGACTTTAGCCGCGATCAATCGGGGTGAGCGATCGCCGTCATCCTTTCTTGTCAAAAATTTTTAATGCTTGCCGTTAGTATATATAGTCCCGCGTCCCTTTCGCATCTGGTAGTTCACCATGTAATATCATGTCCGGTTGAACAGTGATAAATAAATAACTGGGGAGGAGTCAGGAGTCAGGAGTCAGGAGTCAGAATAAAAGAAGGAAGAAGAAGAAAGTTTTTTTATAACTAATTATCCGGACATAATATAAATATCGAAAAACTCTCTGTTACTCTAAATCTCTAAAAATGTTGAAGTATTCAACTTGTTTGCCTGTATATTACTTAAGATTTAAAACTGTGCCAGTTCCCACTTAAACATTACGCATTCTCCAACGCCATAAATCTTATTTTTTAACAAACACAATCGTTATCGCAGCAAGAAAAGTCCTCTAAGAACAAACCTTGTCGGCGATTCGCTTCCAATGGAGTTGTGTCGATCATAGGCACAAACAAATCCGTATAAAACGCGCTCTCAGGGAATTATACAGAAATTTTCCGCATAACATCTCTATGCAGGGTGTTATGCGGATGAAATGTTAAGAAAATCTGTATTGTGGGGATTAGATAGAAAAAATCTGTATAGTTCATAGTTGCGCGTATAAAGACCTAAAGAAAGGTGATCCATTTCTGCTTCTCCAGCAGAATTTGTTATTTTTCTGTAAAATTATATGACGCTTCTTGAAGCCCTTTGAAATTTTTGAGAAAATCGGAAGCAGAGCTTGTCTCTATACTTTCCTTTCGCAATTATGATTCAGGCAATTTCAGATGATGTGTTTGCCCTGAATATAAATATTATTCGGGCTAACTCAGATGTTTTTGCAAGGTGTTGTAGACTATAGCAGTTACTCCTTATTATAGAGCAAGATATAGGGTTTAATCCAATGACTGATTGCTTAACAGCGCAAAGCACTGTATCCGAAAGTTTTTAGCTATGATCAGCAATTCTGAGGAACATCATGATTAAGTGGTTAGCGAATCAGAAAATCGGAAAAAAATTGGCGATCGTGGGAGTGACAGTCATTGCGCTCATTCTCATGAATATTGTTGGGATGATAGAAATTGCCAAAACTGGGTACTTTCAATTCTTAGAGCGGGAGCATATTGAATTTGTCCTGTTGATGCAGCTTAAACTCGATCAATTACAAGAAACACTGCATCATCCGGATAAGTCTGTAGACACATCGCTGGTTACAGCCAACTCCACAGAACGCCTAGAAATGGGCTGACAACCCCTCTTGGACAACACATTGGAATTGCCCATAGCCTGTCTTGATGCCGTCAATGGCATTGAACGATCTGCCTTCACGCTGCTAGGTTTTGGCGAGGTATTTTATCTGTGCGAAAAAGATATTGTCGATCTCCATAAAGCTGACGAGAGTATCCATAACTATTTGGATCGGCGTATCTCCTCTGCGTCCTTTGTTGATGCATTCCAAGCTTCTCTTAGCACTCTTCAAGACAATTCCCGCCGATTCTCTATCCTAGTTCCGGAGGCTCGGAATACGGTGAAAAGTATTATTCTGAGTGTCACCATGCTCCTGTCTTTTTTCGTTTTAGGTCTGTTTTGGCTGATCTCGAATATGTTGAGAACCCCGATCGTGCTGATGACCAAACGGATTAAAGATATTGCTCAAGGTGAGGGCGATTTAACCCGACGGCTGAGGATCACCTCCCATGATGAAATTGGAGAGGTCGCCCATTGGTTCAACCTCTTTATCGAAAAGCTCCAGGGGGTGATGATCGATGTCAAGAGTGTGACAGATAATGTGGCAGAGGGGAGTTATGCCATGAGTGCTAGAGCGGCGGAGATGTCAGAAGGGGCAAGCTCACAGGCAGTTGCTGCCGAGAAAGTATCCTCCTCCATGAAGGAGATGACAGATACTATTCGTAAAAATACTGAAAATGCCCTGCAAACCGAACAGTTGGCGATTCAGGTCGCTGCCGATGCCAGGGAAACGGAGCAGGCAGTTGCTGAGGCTGTGCTTGCCATGCAGGAAATCGCTCAAAAAATTTCGATGATTGAGGATATTGCTCACTAAACCCGTATGCTCTCATTAAATGCTTCCATTGAGGCGGTACGCACTCAGGTCAGTGGCAAAGATTTGCTGTGGTAGCATCAGAGGTGCGAGCGTTGGCTGAAGGAAGCCAAACAGCGACTACAGAGATTACTGATCTAGTGAACGCTTCTGTGATGGTTGCCGAAAAAGCGGGGGCAATGCTGCGGGGACTGCTGCCGGATATTCAAAAAACTGCCGAGTTAGTCCAGGAAATTAGTACAGTGAGCAAAGAACAAAACAGCGGTACTGAGCAAATTAACCGAGCGATTCAGCAGTTAGACCGTGTTACCCAGCAGAATGCGACGACCTCCGAAGAGTTAGCCGCCATAGCTAAAGACCTTTCTGCCCAATCCAAACAACTCCAGCAGACCATTGCGTTTTTTAACACTGAGGGAATTGCTTGGGGAAGAGGGAATAGGGAATAGAGTGCGATAGCCCCTAACCTCTAATGCTCTCGGCGTTGAGGTTCTCTAAATATAGATTTTTGTAAAAATGTCAGAGAGGAATTTGCACTCTTATTACCAAACACAGTGTTATCGGATGGGGTCATTATCCTTGAAAGAATTCGCCAGCATATTCAATATCTTCAGATTGTCTTGTCCGATGAGCAGGTTATTTCAGTAACGGTGAGCATTGGTGCGGTGGAGAGTGAAACGAGCGATCAGAAAATGGAAGAGCTGTTACATAATGCAGACCAACGACTCTATCACGCGAAAGCAAATGGGCGTAATCAAGTCATCTTTCAAGACGCAGACATAAAATAAAAGTGCGATCACCGTTCTTGTAGGGTGCGTTTCCCACTTCAACTCCTACTATCCCACCGATAAATTTTGGCAACGCAGCATTCTTAATAAAACGCGATCTCAGGGAATTAGACAGAACATTTCCGTATAACATCGCTATGCAGGGTGTTATGCGGATGAAATCTTAATAAAATCCGTATTAGGGGTGATTAGATGGAAAAAATCCGTATAATTCATAGTTAGGCTTCGCTAGAGTAATAATGATTTTTACTAGGATATTTTCCGCGAATTCTTACTATTCTTGACATAAGGAGTTATGACACAGAAAATCTATCACACACTTTTTGATCAGGTCGCCTCACTCCCCTTTCGTAAAATCATTTGGATCGTGCCTGTGGCATTTACTTTCCACGAGATAGAAGAGTGGAACATAATGCCCTGGTGGTTGGAGCATTTCTCGAATGGGACTGTGATTTCAGATTTGGCATTGCGCACTTGGTTGGTTTTTATCACTTTGATCGGATTTCTGTGGACTGGAATTGCGTGTCTTCTGCCTACTGTTCGTGCCACTGGACTCATGGTTTTCCCGTTTTTCCTGATGATTCCGTTTTCGAACTCTTTGCAGCACGTATATTGGCAATTCACCTTTGAAGGCTATGCACCGGGCTTTCTTTCCTGTGCAATACTTAATATCCCATCAGTTTTACTGGTTTCCTGGCATGCTGCTCGCAACCGACTTATCAGTCCAATCTTGTTGGGAACATTTTTCGTCCTGGCAATACTATATCTGGTGGCCACAATCCTTGGAGGCGAGAAAGAACCACTATTTTTTCATGAGATTCTAACCTTTAGTGCCTGGCTAGCAGATTACCTATTTAGAGTTACGTAATATTATTGACCCTTCCCGATTCAGTCATTTGCAGCGAATCGAGACCAGAGGTCGTACTTTAAGGATGCCTTTAGCAGTGTTTTCTCCCCCAAGCCTGCCTGCTGGCCTCATCCGAATAACAGCCCCGCATCCCGCAGGCAGCCTGCGGTCCCGATTTCGTTAACAAGCCCGTACAACTTATAGTTCAACAAACACAATCGTCATTACAGCAAGAAAGGTCATCTAAGAACAAACCTTGTCGGCGATAGGCTTCCAATGGAGTAGGATCGATTCCCAGGCGTTGAGCGATCGCATTTCCTACCACAGCAAATCGCTGCCGAAATTTATAAATGAAACAAAAAATTATATTGCCGTGACGCACTGAAGGGCCGACGACAAATAATCCTGGAGTTAGGGTAGACTCATCTTCTTGAGTCAGAGCTGCATAACCATTTGACCAGTCAAATAGAGGTGCGATTTGTTCTAAACTGCTATTAAACCCCGTACAGAGAATTGGCGGTGTAGAACTAAACCACTCTTCGTACTCGCTCTCCACCACATATCCTTTTTTTTCTGCTTTGACTGCTTCAATGTGCTGGTCTCCAATTAGTTCAATCCGACCCATAGAATAAGCTACTTCTAAACGTTTCAGGGTATAAGGAGACAGAGAAACACTAGGATCTGAGTCTAAGTTTAACCAGCTACTCTGGCGATCAATTAATTTTACTTTTTTCCCTAATGCTGCCAAAAATGACGCTGCATCTACACCGCTTTCATAGCCTCCGATAACTACAAATTCGTCCCCCTCAAGCTCTCTCCAAGAATTTATTTGGGAATTATGAATACATAATTCTGCCCCTGGAAAAGGATTAAGATTGGGATATTGATACTCTCCTGCTGCCCAAATCACAAACTGCGATTGCAACTCGCCTTTAGAAGTTTCCAAGACAAAGCCTTTCCCTTGAGGTAAAGCTCCAATAGTGTTCACATTTGTCTCGGTTTTTATAGGTAGTTGAAAATACTCTGCTATAGTCTCCAAATATATGGCATATTCTTCCCCCGAAAGATGTTCCTTTCTAAAACTGAGGGCAGGAGAAGTATTTAAAACTATTGCATTGAGATCCAGCAATCCAAAACCATGACTGGGAAACGACGGCGTAATGAATTTCATTTCTTCTGGCCAACGGCTAAAAGAAGCCCCGACTTGATGTCGTTCTAAAATGACAAAGTTTTCAATTCCTAAATCTTTTAAGACTACGGCGCAGCCAATTCCAGCAGCCCCAGCCCCCACAATTACAACTTCAAAACGATCATTAGTTTTTTTCACAAGCAGACATTCTCCAATAGATACTTTATAATAATGATAATCATTCTCTAAAAAAAAGCCAGTTTTCTAACACAAAATATTGGTGAGGCAGTAGTAAGCCATGATTTACGAAAAAATAAAAGTTTCAAGGGGATGAAAAAGCGGTCGTTTTATGAAGAGTATAGGTTGCATTTCCGGGCAAACTTCCCACATTACCTACCCTACAAAAAAACTTTTTTAGCAAACCCTAATTAGTATTATCTACAGTTGATAGCATGGTGAAAAATTTAACCTTTTATTCCACTAAATAACCTAGCCATTTTCAATAGTTTACAGTTCTAAATTTAACTTCATTAGTACCAGGATTATAAAGAGTATAGGTAGCATTTCCGGGCAAACTTCCCACATTACCTACCCCTATAACCTGACGGAGTGTTGTCAAAGTTTGAGTAGATGATGTTGTTTCAATAGCACCCACTTCAGCTCCCAACTTTGTCACCCCACTATTCACCGAACCATTTTCCAACTGATATTGAAAAGCTAAACCAGAGCGACCACAAAATAAATTATTAACGCCAAAACGCATTAATCTATCTAACATTTGTATGGGTGGAGTATCGGGAGTCAATTTATCGCTTACCCCCAAAGTGCTACCGTGAATTAATAAACAGTCAAGCTCAGAAAAACCAAAAGGTAAATTTCTCAACCATTCTACTGTTTCTCTATCCACATTATCCCATAATATTTTCACAGCATCCATACCATATTCTGCTATTAATTCTGTCGGTTCATTTGTGGTAGTTAATCCATGTAAAATTAAAGATTGTTCTTCCCACCATCCCGTACAGACTTGAGGTATAAGTTCGTTTTTTTGGGGATAACGTACTCGCTCTACTAATTTTTTGCAATCTGTATTTAGCCCGACTAAATCTCCTAAAATATATAAAGCTTCTACAGGATATTTCTGTTTTTTAATATCAGCAAGTACCGCTTCATAAGCTGTGATGTTTCCTTCTATTCCGCTTAATATTGCCCAATAATTCATATAATTTTTTGCTTTTTTTTAGATTAGATAAAGTGAGATTAAATTGATAATGGATATAGCAATCAGGAATGAGATGTGAGAAAAAGCTGTAGGGGTTTGGTCTCCAAACCCAAGTGCTAAGGGATTTGGAAACCAAACCCCTACGATAAAATCGTACAACCTATTTAAGATTGCTATAATTATTAATTATTAGTTATTAATTATTACTTATCTCTCACAAATATGAGTAGGGTCATCAGCTTTTTCAGCAAACTCTAAACCTCTTGCCAAACGCCAAGCAAAAATTTCTGGCAACCCCTTATTAACTATAGCTTCACAAGTAAGTTGATAATCATAGGGAATCTCTCGAATATTTACTTCTCCTGTTTCATTGTCATAAATAACATAAGTAGCATTCGGTCTGCCATGACGAGGTTCTCCTACAGAACCAACATTAACAATTTTTTTCAGAGGAGCAATACAACTGTTTGACTCTAAATTTTCCCTCCCCAAACTACTAACTTTAACTAATAATTGACCAGCATCAAGAGTCCGAACATAAGGTACATGAGTATGACCGCAAAACAATACATCAGCACCACTACTTAAGACTCTTTCAACTGCTAAAAATCCATCTAAATCTGGCAATAAATATTCATGGTTACTATGAGGACTACCATGAACAAAACACATATTTTCTTCTTTCAAAGTATGAGGTAAAGATGCTAAATATTCTCGCGTTTCTGGATTAATTTCTCGATCAGTCCATTCGTGGGCTAACTTGCCACGTTTCTCTGCTAATATAGAAGGATAACTACATTCACAAGAATTTAATCCCTCCACAATATCTTCATCCCAACAACCTAAAACTGTGGGAATATCTAAACTGCGAATTTGCTCGACAACGGCGTTAGGATGGGGACCATAACCGACTAAATCTCCCACACAGAAAATTTTCTCTGCTTTCTGTTTTTCTATATCCATTAATACAGAATTTAAAGCTTCGTAGTTGCCATGAATGCAAGACATAACTGCGATTTTCATACTAATTTTTCCTCTTTCATTAATTGATAATTGATAATACCGTTTCACGGAATTCAAAAGTCAAAATTCAAAATTCAAAAGTAATATTTTATAGCTCAAAACTTTGATTATTCAGTAATTTAAGCAAATCATTCGACATCCAAAGTTTGGAACTATTTGTAACATTCTTTTTTCAAATTGGTATAATGGATAATTACCTCTGGTTAAAACCGTTATAGCATTTCCCAATCTAGTGAGGTACAGTTCTTTCGATCCCCCCTAACCCCCCTTGAGAAGGGGGAAAGTGGAAGTCCCCCTTTATAAGGGGGATTTAGGGGGATCGTTCGATGTACCTCACGCCTACTGAAAACTGCTATATTGATTGAATAGAAGGTAATATTATTTCTTTTTTTCCCTTTAAAAGGGGAGGCTTTAAACCAGAATTATTCAATTATTAATTATCCATTATCCATTATCCATTATCCATTGTTTCTAATGTTTCTTTTACTTGTTGTTGATAAGCTAAAATTGCTTCATCGGGTAAACAACAATCTTGTAAAGTTTCTACCAAAGCTTTTTGATTTAAGTTATTACCAAAAACTTCAATTCCACTAAAGCGTTCTGGTCTACCTTTTAACCATCTTGGTAAATTTAATTCTTGATATTCAGTCTCTTTTCCTAATACAAAATTAAAGGAAAAAGCACGTCCGTCAGCAATATCAAAAATTGCTTTAGCACGCATGATTTGACCATAAGCTCCAGCGGTTAATTCATCATACCAAAAAACATCTAAACTTGCCGGATCGATGATTTGACCGTTGGTGGGCGATCGCCAAAATTGACAGTTATTAATATTACTCTCAATAGCAAGTCCTTCTAAAGTTTGGTTCGCCCACTGATGCCATTCGCTATTTTCTGTTCCCGGTGGGATAATAGCAATACGACTGCTAGGAATGTTATCAAGCAGTGATGACATTGCATCTAGCTCTAAATAAAATCCTAATTCGATGAAAGCAACTGTACCATTAGCAAGATATTCTAAGAGTTCTGACTGTTGAGCATCAGTAATAATTTTTAGATTGGGAAAATCCGTAGCAAGGCAAGTGTGGTCAATGGGAACATTCCCAGTACCAGGGCTGAAATAAACAGCAGGACTATCTTTGGGGATTTGTTCCCGAATAAAATTTGTTTTGCCGACTCCTGGTGGACCCGCTACTACAGTAATTATAGGTTTTGACATTTTTCTTCCATAATACCATTTAAAAAAAAGAATCTTACGAATAGTAAGGGCGATAAAAAGATTTTATCACAGATGTCTTTTTGACAAAAAAGATGATTTATGACCTAACAAATGGTATTAAAGCCATTCCCATGCGACTCCGTACGGACGCCCTTATGCAACGTCCCTACCTCCTGACTCCTAAAAATTCCCCTAGATATTTGTAGCAAACATTGATCAAATTGGTATAGTTCAACTTTTCAATCCTGATAGAATACGGCGACTTGCCATCCTTGCCCCCGATAGGTTTCTGGCGACAGGTCCTACTTGCAAAGCAGCTAGCCCACCCATAATAAATAGTTTACAACCAGACCAGCACAAATATTCATCTAATACTGGCAACCCATTGACTATTTCCAGTGGGTGGGTATGCAAGACTTCTTTCAAGATAGGTTGTTGTGTGACATCAAGTTTTGTACCTGTTGCTAACCAGATACGATCGCCCTCCCACCTCATTCCATCATCACATTTTAGTTGCCAGCGATCGCTAACAAACTCAGCACTAACTACCTGACATTCCTCAAAAATAGATAACTCGTCTTGGTGTTGGTAACGGCGCAACTGAGTCATCACAGCTGGTGTCATGGAACCGCCATCTCGTGCTTGTTGAATTAACTGCCATCGTTTTTGCCAGTCAGTTTCAGCGCTAAAACCTTTTAAATATTTTGGTCCTAACCAACCGGGTTCCGCATCAAATAGTTTCTCTTTGAGCTTACGTCTTAGCATCAAGGCTACGTTTGCGCCTCGTTTTAAGGCTCCCAATGCTAAGTGACCGCTAGTTAAACCCCCACCGATAATTAGCACTTTTTCCCCTTTGAGTCGCAAACTTTGCAAGTCTACTTTGTGGGAGTGATAAAGGCTTTCGCTTGGATAGGGGGTGGAAATTTTTTTCGCCCATTCTGGAAGTTGCGGTTTTCCCCCACCATTAGCTACGACTACTTGACGAGCTATGGTTGAGTTGCCATCATCTAGTTCGACTCGAAACTGAGGGTTCCCTCGGTAAGTTATGGGAGCAATGTTTGTCACTGATGCTTTGTATACTTTGTCTTCTAACTGCCAGCGACTAACTACATCTTGGGAAAATTCTTGAAATAGTTTTGTTCCAGGTAGGTCGTAGGGAGGGAATAGTTCGTTTGGGCGATGTTCAGCAAACCGACGCAGGGAATAGGGATCTGGATCTGGGTGGTGAACGGCGGGCGATCGCAAGTGGGGTATTTCTTGGGCTGCAAACTGCTGTCGCCATTGACTCATCCAAGTCCCACTGGGGTCAAATGCTATTATTTTATGGCGATACTTTTCTCGTTTTTGCAACAGATGAGTTACTAAAGTTAGGGAATGGGGTCCCGCACCTACGATAGCAATATTGGTTTGTATTGGTAAGGGCATGGAATTAAAGAACAATAATTATAGGAATGATAATCATTATCGTTTTTATAATATATTATAGCTGTAACGGCTCGCAAACAAGATTTTGAACTTCACATTAACCACAAATAGGCTGCAAGCCTTTTGATATGTAGATTACAGGCTTTTAAATACATCTTGTCTCAAATGTATAGATAAATGTTCACAGCGAATACTCAGTACATAGAACCCATTTGGTATCTCCAGAAAATAGGTCATCAGGAGAAGCAATTGATAAAAAATGGGTAAGAATTGATTGGATGATTGGATGAGTGGGAGATATCTAATACGCCCCATCTCCCCCCACTCCCCATCTCCCCATCTCCCCATCCACTTTTAAATAGATCCCAAATGGGTTCTACAAGGGCACAGTATCGGTACTACTCTGCCCATAACATAATTGGGAATTGGTGAATTGAACTATAAAATTTTATAAGAAACGGGGTTTGTTGGAGACAGATGTCTGTATGGTAAGCCATCTAATACCAGTTTAATAAATTTTTGCTACAAATAGCTAGGGTACTTTTTAGGAGTCAGGAGGTAGGGACGTTGCATAAGGGCGTCCGTACGGAGTCGCATGGGAATGGCTTTAATATAGTTTTTTAGGTCATAAATCATATTTTTTGTCCAAGAGACATCTCCTATAAAGTCTTTTTATCGCTCTTACTATTCGTAACATTCTTTTTTCACGCTTGGTATAATACAAACCCGGTTTCTAGGCTTGGAAAAATCATAGCCAAAATCACCAACGCCCATAATTTTTCAATAATATAGCACTAGGTTAATTGGTTAGGACATTTCTAAATCCTGTTTTGCTTCGCAACATGTTTGCGTAGCATTCCGTAGGAAAACGCGGAGCGTTCCGCAGGAAAAACCCTTTGACAGTTTACTATTCCCTATTCCCTATTCCCTATTCCCGATTCAAGTAGCGCTATATCTATTTCCTTGGCCAATTATCCAGAAATGATGAACAATTTCAGCAACTTTCTCAAGAAAATTATCTATAATCCTTTAGGTAGAAATAGGTTAACCTATTTACGCCTAGCCCTATAAAAGAAAAAGATGACCATGAAACCATATTTATTTGGACTTTTAATCCTATCCACAGTACCCATAATAGCTAGTTGCACGAACCCTCAATCTCCGGAAACGAAACAGACACAGGCTGCGCCATGCGAAAATCCTGTCACAGAAAGCGATGTTTTAGCTGCACAGCAAAGCTGGGGCCAAGCCATTGTCGCCATTGGCAAGGCAGAAAACCCAGAAGCAGAAGCACAAAGCACTCTTGACAGGCTTTATGCTTATGATCTTGGTACGGTTTTGTTCAAACCTACACTGGCCAGCGATGATCCGTTCAGAGGGACAGAGAAAGAGGCTTTGTCTTATTTTGTCGGCGGCAGCATCAGCGAAGATAAAGGTTTTGCTCTTGCGCCCTATAACAAAGTGCGCTTTGAGAATGAAGGAATTATTACCCAGTGCAATACAGCCACCTCGATGGGTGAGTATTTTTTCACCAAAACAGACGGTAGCGAGATCAAGGTAGAATACTCTTTTGGTTATGTTCGCGATGAAAACGGCGATCTGAAAATCAATCTGCACCATTCATCTCTGCCGTATCAAGCGAAATAAGAGCTATCGGTGATAACTGTCGATGGATGGTTATCCCGCCCAGATTTACAGATAATGTAAGTAATATTTTATTTTATCATATAATTGCAAATACGTCAAATCAGTAGATGGATAACTTAGAAAAATTAGTTCGTCATCCTTAAATCCATAAGAGGCGATCGCTTGTCTAAACAACGAAATAATAAGCATTTCAGGCTATAAAATCTTTTTTAAACAGAAAAAGCCTTAGATTATACTATATTCATATTATCATGGAAAACGCGGAAAGTATTGAAATTCCGTTTAATATTTCAGGGAATTTTTGCCATTTTTTGTCAGAGATTGATGACAAAATTGAAAAATTTAAAACTAGAAGTTCAGATTGATAATTAAAACTTTTCACAGTGGCGATCGCTGAAATAATGAAAGTTGACCCAAAAAAATTCTGAAGTTCCATACATCTTGTAGGGGCGTTTTCCTACGGAACATTTCAAGAATTAAGAATGCGCGAATTAAGAATGCGCGAATTACCTCTCCTTGAAAAGAAGAGGATTGACGAACAGGAAAATTTTTATTTATTATCCCCTATCCAAGGGGAGGCTTTAAACCACAATATTTCGGTAAAACGTTTCGGCGCTTGAGCCGACATGAATGCGGAGCATTCCAATAGGAAAGTTGTGGGTAGCAAATGGCCATTCGCCCCTACAACTTCTGACTAATAGCTAGACTGAATCTAACTTTTTAGATGGCAGATGGTATTATTTACAGACTGAGACGTTTTTTGTCTGTTTACGATAAAATCGCTCAATAATAATATCTGCCCGTTCATCTGAATGCATATTGCTTGGCTTGGAAAAAAATATCCTTTTTGTGGCAACGTCACTTACTCCAGAGAAATAACCAATGCTCTATTGGATAGAGGTTATCAGGTTAGCTTCCTTCACTTTGCAACTGAAGATACTGAACCTGACAAATGGCCAAAGTTTCAGGAAGTGTCTCTACCTTGTATATATAAATCTCAGGGTTACACCATACCTAGTCTTAAATCTAGTAAAGTCTTAAGTCAGGCTCTACAGAAACTTAAGCCTGATATTGTCCACGCATCTCTTACCCTATCTCCTCTAGATTTTTTATTACCTGAAATTTGTGAGGAGTTAAATATTCCTTTAGTAGCAACTTTTCATGCCCAGTTTGATAGTAAACCACGGAATATTAAATCTGGAACCCAATTTTTAGCCTATCAACTCTATGCTCCTTTTCTAGCAAATTATGACCGAGTAATTATTTTTTCAGAAATACAAAAAGATTTATTTATTAAATTGGGGGTCCCTGAAAAAAAAGTGGCAGTTATTCCTAATGGAGTAGATGCAGATAAGTATTCTCCTGGTGTCTCTAGTTTGAAGACTGAGTTAAATGCTAGCCGTGTGTTTCTATATTTGGGTCGTATTTCCACAGAGAAAAATGTTGAGTCTCTGCTCAAAGCTTGGAAACATTCGGATATGGGTAATGATAGTTGTTTAGCGATCGTTGGGGATGGGCCATTAGCTGCTTCTCTGGAAATGTTTTATGGCGATGTTCAGGGAGTTAGTTGGTTTGGGTATGTGAGTGATGAGCAACGACGGATAGAAATTTTGCGTGGTGCTGATGTATTTATTTTACCTTCTTTGGTGGAGGGTTTGTCTTTGGCTTTATTGGAGGCAATGTCTTGTGGTTTAGCTTGTGTAGCTACAGATGCGGGTGCTGATGGTGAGGTGTTGGAGAAAGGAGCTGGTATAATTTTAAATACTCATAATGTTACTACCCAATTACAAACTTTATTGCCTGTGTTTAGGGATCATCCTGAGTTAAGTATTCTTTTGGGGCAAAAAGCTCGGCAAAGGGTTTTGGAACGTTATACTCTGAGTCGAAATATTACTCAATTGGAAATGCTTTATGATGAGGTTTTACGAGAAAGGAATCTAAAGTTAAGTAGTTTGATTTAATGCCAATTGGGTAAAATTATGGGTAGTGGTCAATTGTCATTATTTCAGTTTATAAAATAGTGAATAAAGATACTGGCAAAACCAGTATCTTTATTCATTTTTGAATTTTTTTTCATCTGTGCTTGATTGGCACAGAATGTTTTTCAACAATTAATAATTAATTATTAACTATTAATTATTACCGAAGAAAAGAAGAGGATTGACTAATCATGAAAATTTTTATTTATTATCCCCTTAAAAGGGGAGGGTTTAAACCACAATTTTTCGGTAAAAGTTTTTATCCAAACTAATTACGAATTGTTTTACGAAGTTGGCTGACTCCAATTAATCCCAATACAACTAATAACCCTGCAGTAGGTGAAGTTTCAGGTACAGCATTAGGTGAAGTTTCAGGTACAGCATTAAAAGTAGGAGCAAACTCAGTTTCTCCTGTATTGTCTCCAAAAAGTGGAGCTGTTTGTAAACAATTTTCAGGACAAATTCCATCACCACCAATAGAAGTGGGTAGTGGGTTTCCAGCTATTGTGAGTAAACCTAAATTTTGACTATCTGGATCTCCAAATACCTCTGAGTTGAATTCTAGATTAAAATTAGTTGTATTACTAAAGAAATCAGTTCCAAAAAGTGCTGCTGTAATCTCTCCTCCTGTCACATTAAATTGATTCTGGAAGTTTGGAACTGTAGAAAAATCAAATCCAACTAAATCATCAAATACTGGATTTGTTGTAGATTTCAGGATAACTGATGTTGCTGCAACTCCATCTCCATTACTTTCTGATAATTCTAATGTTCCTGAAACTGTTCCATCTATTCCACCAACATTATTACTAAAGCTCCAGTTAAAAATTATGGCTTGTGCTGGAGCTAGATTAATCAAAAACAAACCAGCACCTAATACTGTTGAAGCTATTAGATCCTTTAACTTTATCATTGCTGTTTTCTCCTAATTGATCAACAACCGTATCATAACGTAAGGATAGATAGTTATATCTGAAGATTCGATGAAGATAGCTAGAGATTATCAGGACTTACGCACATACGCTACCTGTAGGGGCAATTCATCAATTGCTACTACAAAAAATACTATTTACAGATGGCTTGCATAAGTCCCGATTAGATTAAACAGGATTTACGCAACGGCACTAATGATAGTGTCTATCTCTTGAATAATGACCAATTTATACTCTATATATAGAGGTACTGCGTAAGTCCTGTTAAATATATAAAGATTTGGTAAAGGTCTAAGAAAAGTAGATAGTGGTGTATAATAAAAGCTTATAATAATTTATCTGATTTCAGTATTAGACATATCCGAAAAAAATATAGACTTTTTGTAAAAGTAGGGAACAAGGAACAGGGAAGAGATTTTTACCGAAAAAGCAAGGAAAATAATTTTTTGAGTAACTTTTACTTCTCTTACTGATACTAAATAAAGGGCAAGTTTATTTTTTGGATATGTCTATTAGTGTCTTTTGTCTTAGCATCATCAGGAATTTTAATGCCAACCGACTTTTAGTTATTGTCGCTTAACTTAAAAAAACGGCGTTGGTGAATCAAGCTATGAAATCTAAAGAGCGTAAAATATAAAATGCTTTTTAATTAGGAGTTAGGAAATCGCCATTTCAGAAAAATCATAGCCAAAATCACCAACGCCAAAAAATCTAATGAAAACTAGGGCGATGCATAATTAAATTCATAAACTCTTGACGAGTTTTCACGTCATCAGCAAAAACACCACGCATAGCGCTAGTAGTTGTCCAAGAACCTGGTTTTTCTACTCCACGCATAACCATACACATATGAGTTGCTTCAATAACTACAGCAACACCTAGAGGTTTAAGTAATCCTTGAAGTGCATCACCTATTTGTGCTGTGAGACGTTCTTGTACTTGTAAACGTCGGGCATACATTTCACAAATTCGAGCAATTTTTGATAGTCCAATTACTTTTCCATCAGGAATATATGCTACATGAGCGCGGCCAATAATAGGCAAAATATGATGCTCACAAGAGCTAAATAGATCGATATCTCGAACTAAAACCATTTCAGAGGCATCTTCATTAAAAACAGCTCCATTCAGTAATTCATCTAGAGATTGATGATAACCTGAAGTGAGATATTTTAGTGCTTTTACCACTCGTTTAGGAGTATCTAATAATCCTTCTCTATCTGGATTTTCTCCTAATCCTATTAATAAGGTTCTTACTGCTTGAATCATTTCAGCTTCTGTAACAGGAGGCTGAGATTCTGTTTTCAAGTCATCGGTAGAAACAAATTCTGGAATTACTGGTAAAGTCATAGTTAAAAGGCTTTAAGCTTAAGATTTTATCGGGCAATTTTAGGAGATATTTTACCACATAAAGTTCCTCTTTATTAAGAGGATTATTATCTGTAATTTCTCCGATAATCCCCAATATTAATTTATCACATAGTGAGACAATTTGTTAAGCCTTGTTGAATCATTAATGGATTCAAATTTCGGCCAATCAATACTAACTGATTTGTCGGAGTAGTTGACCATTCCTCTACTTGCATATCATAGCGTTTACCGCTCAATTGAAATATATGTTTTAATTCACTTTCTTGAAACCAAAGAATTCCTTTTGCTCTAAATATATTCTTTGGTAATTCCTCTAAAAAATTCTCTTGAAATTTGACTACAGAAAAAGGTCTTTTACTTTGGAATGAAATAGATGTAAAGCCATCATTTATTAGATGATTTTTAGAAATTTTTTGTAATTCATCCTGATTATTGCTGTCTTCTAGAAAATAAGGCTGAAGCTTAGATAGATTTACATCTAGAATTAAGTATAATTGGACCTTGCTGTACTCACTTCTCAAAATCTTAGCTCCATTATTTACAGTTTTAATATAAGACTCTAAATAATCTACTTGATCTTGGCAAACTAAATCTGTTTTATTTAGTAAAATAATATCCCCATAAGCAATCTGTTTCAAAGCTGCTTCACTATCAAAATGGTCTGGTGTAAAATTTTCACAATCCACTAAAGTTAATACAGAATCTAAGTAAGTTAAATCTTTCAAATCTGTACCCAAAAAAGTTAATATAATTGGCAAAGGATCTGCTAAACCAGTAGTTTCTATAATTAAATAATCAATTTTTTTATCACTTTCTAAAATTTGGTAAACTGCATCTACTAATCCATCATTTACAGTACAACAAATACAACCATTGCTAAGTTCTACCATATTGTCATTAAGATCTATTAATAACTGGCTATCTATATTAATATCCCCAAATTCATTAACTAATATTGCAACTTTTAAATTCTGCTTATTATACAAAATTTGATTGATCAGGGTTGTTTTACCACTGCCTAGAAATCCAGTTACTATTGTTACTGGCATCCCTCTTTTAGGAATATCTAATTGTAGTGAATTATCCATTATCGTTAAATTCATTGACGAAGAGAGCTACTCTTAAATCTTGTTGACTTTGAGGAATATGATTGATTGAGTAATATAAGGTTGCTTTGTCATTAACAAGAAAACAGTCATAATGATAGTTGATGTTCCTTGTTAAAGTTAGTTACTGACTGGCTGGAAAATTACTATTTATAGTTAACTCAAGGGATTCTGTAACCTGATTTACTTGATTAATGACCATTTTACTTCTTGGGATGGTTATCATAATTATTATCATAATCAAAATTATACATCTAGTCAATGGAACAAAAATCCTTGTAGGAAGATTTCTACTGTAGTATTTCTAATACAAATTCAAAAAATGGCTGTCATGGAAAAATCTATACCAAACAAGGATTTTTTGGTACTCATTTGTAACATTATTTTATTGAATTGGTATTATACCACGATTTTTCCATCAATGTTAGTGTTGTAGGACATTTGATACAAACCCAGTTTGTCTGCTTTTTTATGCCAATATTACTGGACTTGATATCATAGGGGAAAATTAGTATAGACGTTTTAAAAATTCCACTGTGTTTTCATTAATTAGTACCCAACCACTCTTTGATAATATAGTAACCTTTACCCACCAGGCTGTTTTATAGGAAGCACCGTAACATGGTTGACACCAACCGGCATAAATATTACCTTGGTATTCAAAGAACGTATCACCTTCCGCTCGGTTTTGTAATACATTAATTTGCTCTCCTTTTTCAAGAGTTAGGTAGATCTGCTTTCCTGATGAATAATAAGCATCCCTCGAAAGGTATTTGATATTTCCATAATTAGTTACTTTCAATTTTTGAGTTTCTTCGATAATGACAATATCTGATTCGATGGTTTGGTATAGAGTTTCAGTGAAATTAAGGATAGTTCCCTTTTTTACTTCCAGTCCTTGTACAGGCGGAGAGTCTAATTTTGGTTTCACTAATGGTTGGAGATTCATTTTTGATTTAAAACGTGGGATACCTTCTCCTGGCCATAAACCAGTCGAAAATAAAACATCTGATTCATTAGGAATTGAAACTGGTTCCGATAAAGCTAAACTAGAACATAAAAAAATCAAAAATATTAAAGATATTAAACGAATCATTTTTTTCCTTCCAATATTTCATAACTATTAATGATTGCTAATGGTTTTCCTTCATAGAAGAAAGTTAGTGTAGTTTTTGTGGGTTCGATTCTATAAATAATAGAGTCTGTAAACTTTGAGGTAATTCATCAATAGTAATTTCTACCATTTTCAGGTAAGTTATCCTATAGCTTTCTAGTGAAAGTTTTAGCACACCTCTTCCTGAGTAGCAATCGTTCCACTAAAATCAAGACCTATTCTCGACAAAAATAAAAATAAAAATACTTTGCTAAAGTAATATTTTAATAAGCAAAATCATCAAAAAAAATCGGTATGTGGGAAACCCGCCAGTTTAAACGGCGGGATGGAAGGGAATCGACGGGTTTTAACCCGTAGTCATGTTGACAATTCAAGTATACTTCGCTAATATATACATTATACAGCGAAAACTATTGTATGTACCTAACTCAAAAGAACAAAATTAGAAATTTGTCTAGCACCGAATTTAAAGCGTTAAAAACTTTGTGCAGATTATCTAAAAATATGTACAATGTCGGCTTGTATTCTGTGCGACAATTCTATTTTTCTGAGGGCGGATATCTAAGGTATGAATCCAACTATCATTACTGCAAAGAAAATGAAAATTATCAGCTACTTCAAACTGATATTGCACAACAGACTTTGAAAGTGGTAGACAGGTCTTTTAAGTCATTTTTTAACTTAATTCAGAAGGCCAAAGAAAGTCTCTATCGGTTTGAACAAATACGAATGCCTAGATATCTCAAAAAAGAGGGATACTTTCCTTTAATAATACCTCGAATCAAGGTAAAAGATGGATATTTCAATATTCCAATGTCTAGGAAATTTAAGGCTGAATATGGTGCAGTAAAAATCCCTTTTCCTGAGAGATTAGCAGATAAGAATCTTAAGGAAGTTAGAATAATCCCTAGATTTGATGCCCAGTTTTTTGAAGTAGAATTTATTACTGAGTCGGAGGCAGAGCCAGTAGTAAAAACAGATAATGCAGTAGCAATAGACTTAGGTTTAAACAATTTAGCTGCGTTGCATGCAACGCAGCTTGTGTATCAAACACTGGGTCATCGTTTATTTTAGACGGTAGAAAACTCAAATCAATTAACCAGTGGTACAACACGCGAAAATTCTAGATTGCAATCCATAAAAGATAAGCAGGGTATTAAAGGTTTGACAAAAAAACAAATTAGTATCACTGTAAATCGGAATAATAAAGTTAGAGATTACCTAAATAAGGCTGCTAGATACTTAATCAACTGGTGTCGTAAAAATCAAATATCCACTCTAGTTGTAGGTGTTAATCCTGGCATGAAACAAAATATCAATTTAGGCAAAAAAACTAACCAAAAGTTTGTACAAATACCGCACCACAGTTTGAGACTAAAGCTAAAATCTATGTGTGATAGATACGGGTTAACTTACACTGAACAGGAAGAATCCTATACTTCTAAAGCTAGCTTTATAGATGGTGATTTAATCCCTGTATATAATGCTGATAATCCAACCGAATATAGTTTCAGCGGTAAACGAGTTAAGCGATGCAGCGCCGCCAAAGGGGGTTTCCCCCATGAGCGACTGCATCAAGACAACGTGGTTTGTACAAGACTAGAGAAGGGAAATTTATAAATGCCGATACTAACGGTGCATCGAACATTGGAGTTAAAAGCAACCTTATGGGGGTTTACCCCGGACAGACGCTTAGGCATCTTTGGCCATGCCATTAAGGGTAAAATTTGACGTGAGGAAAGTCCGTCAAATTTATTCCGCTTAAGAATCCACGCGACTTTAGTCCGTGGAGTGTCAAAACACTTATTCTAGGAATCTGATTGGTGAATGCAAGCTAGCTAAATATTTACAAAAGTTTTTCTGTCTATTTCTATTAACTAGCTATTAGCTTTTCCTTAGGTCATGCGGAGCAAACAGCATTTAGCAGGAGCGCTAAAATCAGACGGTTTAAGTCCCCCACAAGAGCTTGAAAAATTAGTGGTGCGCTTTGCGTGGGGGTTATAAGACGCGGAGAGGATACTCAAGAGAAGCCCCCATTATACCATTTCTCAAAAAGTTTTCTACATTTGATTAAGCAGGGGAGTAGGGGAGTGGTAGGGACGTTGCATAAGGGCGTCCCTACAGAGAAGTAAAGATAAGAATAATTAACATTAACAAGTGCTAAAATTAGCAAAAATATTAAAATATCGGTGTTAACTACTTAATAACTGAAGTGTTAGCTAAGTATAGCATTACTTTTAGTAATTCGTATTATATCATGTCCGGATAAGAGCGTGATCAAAAAAACTTTCTTCTTTTTATACTTTCTTTCTCCTCTCTTCCCTCCTGACTCCTGACTCCTGACTCCTGACTCCTCCCTCATTTATTTATAACTATTCAACCGGACATGATATTATACACAGTGAAAAGCTAATAGCTGACTGCTGACCGCTGACTGCTACTTCAATGCCAACCATTTTCTGCTTGCTGCAATACATAAGCTGATACAGTTTCAATTTCTGCTGGAGTTAAACGGTCTTGATAAGACGACATATTATTTTTACCATTTTTAACTAGAGAAGCGATCGCCTCGACAGAATCTAATTTATTTTTTTTCAAAGTCCTTATTTTTAAGTTTTTCCACCTTCTAACAATATTGCCTCCATTAGCATGACAACCTGCACAATGAATCTGAAAAAGTTCTCCACCTTTTGTTGTTTCCACTCCTAATGCAGTGGGCATTTTCATAATATTGATTGATATAAATATCAATAAGCAAACTGTAATTATTTTTTTCATTTTTTCCTTTGTAAATTTAATGAGCAGATGTCAGTATCGTGAAATATCTAAGACTTTCTCAGGTTTCTAGAAAATGTTTTTTGAATCTGTAAAAATCTTGATTCATAGAAAGATAAAAAAGCTGGTTAATGGTAAGCATTCAGTTATTAGCTAGTCAGCTCTCAGGTATTATGGCAATAACTGCTAAGATTAGCAACTTAGCTTCTTATAATTACTTTTAATTTTTTATCAAAACTAATTCAAGTTATAGCTAACAATAAGTTAATCAAGCTATGACTAATAGCTGACTTTTGAATCCTTACGCAGTAATTAATTACTCTACAACATTAGCCAATCTGTTGTTTAGCTTGTTTAGCTAAAGATACAGGTGCTGATGGTGAGGTGTTGGAGAATAGTCTGTGAGAAAATATCAAGGGAACTTTTGAATAGGGGAGAGGTATAATGAATATCAAACCTCCATCCAAGAAGACTGCAAATTTACCCTAACACCCAACATCAATTTTTTTTAACTAAGAGAATTTTGCTGAAAAATAGGTAGACCTTCTGGAGATAAAACAATATTACCTTGACTATCTCGTTCTACATCAAGAAAGAGATAATTACCAGCATCATCTTTTTCTAAGACCAACTTTCCACCCTGCATTTTATAACTGGGAGGATGAAATTGAACCATACCTTTATGCTCAAATATTTCACCTTTATCATCCTTAAAAATTGGACTTACTACTAACTCTCCATTAGCATCAAATACCCAATCTTGAGTTTGTGGGTCTCGCAAGGGAGTAGGATAAATAGGTAGACCTTTTGATGTTTTAATTAATTCCCCGTTATTATCAGTAATTGGATAAATAAATACAGGTTTATCTTGATTATTATAAACCAGTTCATTAGTTTTGGGGTCTCTTAAAGGAATAGCACCTGGTAATGGTGGTTCGGGTACATCTAATTCTGGATGGGGTGGGTGTAAATTAGGTGAATTAGTATTAGGTGAAATTTCATAATGTTTGCTAAATTGAACTGCTGTAGGTGTAAAACCAGAACGTTTTAATAATGCTTGTATACCTTTTTGGTCGGCAGCAATTAATAAGTCAATATCACTTACTTCCATTTCTTGGGCTTTTTGAATTGCCGTATTTGCTAAGAGTTGAATATTTTCTGGTTGACGATGTTCTGGTTGAACGTACATTCCTAAAACTGAACCGATACGCCGAGGTAAAAAGGGATTTTCTAGTTCGTGTTCTTCTAAAAATTCTGCTGGTAAAGTCGGAGGTGGTGCTTCATCGTAGAAATAGATAAATATACAGCCAACTATTTGAGTTTTATTGTTTGTTTGAGTTTCTAAAATATAACAATATGATAGAGGTTTATTGAGTTGGTAACTGACATATTTTTCATAATCAAAATTGGGTTTAATTTTCATTGATGGGTCAATATTAGCCCGTTCGGTGGCAAATCCTGCCCATAAAGGTGCTATTGCTTGACTATCTTCTGGAGTTGCTAATCTGTGGGTATAATTCATGGTTATTTAGTTGATATTTTGTTAATAATTTGTTGAATCTTTAGCTATGAAAAAATAAGACCAAAAGTTTATTATTTGTAGGGGCGAATGGCATTCGCCCTCTATTTGGTAAATACCTGAAAATAATCAGAAATTTATGTTGAATCTTCCATTTCAAGAAAGCTTTTCAGAATCCCAATAATCTGACCTAAATTCCCTAAAAAATATTCATTTAGATCAATAGTAATAGTTTGACCTTCTAGCTCCATAAATTTCCAGAGACTACCCGTGGTAATAACTCCAGAATTTTTTTTAACTTCATTTCCTTTTTGCTGATTAAATAACTGAGCAGCAATCATTTCTGCCATACATTGACCCAAACCTGTTTCTATATTATCATTTTTTGCCTCCACTAAAGTAACAACCGGAGCTTCTATAATTAACTGTTCGGGTGATTTACTAATCATAAAGTCACAAAATCCATTTAAACCTCTCTGAGAATCGACAGTAAATTCCTTGCCAGAAAATAGACTTATTTGATTTGATAATTGTTTTTTTAGTTCAATTAGGATTGGCATAACTATCAGTTCAGACCGAGATTTTTCTGAATTAATTGACAGAGCTAATGGAATATTATAATCCAGAGTTTCCGATAAAAATTGGCTGTATTGTGATTCAGGAATTTTAGCAAATATGCCGTTTTTTTCTGAGAGTAAGATGCCAAATTCTGATTTTATTTGTTCGATTGTAAATTGGCTGTAAGACATCGATAAATTAGTAAAAAGTCTAGTTTAAAGGTAGTTGTTTTAGTAGCATTTTTGCTGGTGCGAAGCATGACGAGTGCTTTTCACAGGGGTGCGAATATGAGTACGTCGTCTAGGGTTGCTAGTCTTTGAATGTAGGTTTGGGCGATGGTTGTTGTGTTGGTCATGGTCTTTTTGTTGGTTTTGGGGTCGGGGGGCGATATAGCTACCGCATTTGCTGCGCCAACGCCTCTGACATAATTGGTATCGGTAGAGGGCGAATGCCAGAAAGCCCAGGTATATTGTTGGGTAAGCAATGGTTGTTGTGTTGGTCATGGTCTTTTTGTTGGTTTTGGGGTCGGGGGGCGATA